>JACDGI010000426.1 GCA_013821665.1 Anaerolineae bacterium | reverse complement strand
GTTATGATTAACTGGTGCTTTAATCTCGACCATGCTCGTACTACATTGGCTCGTTTATATCCTTAGTAATTTCTGTGGTGGTCTACTAGCGCCTCAAGACAAGCCATGCAGGCGGCTTGAGTCTTTTTATCGGTATCGTTTGCCATATCCCATACGGTCATCGAGGCTGCTACAACTCTGCCAGTGCTAGCCAGATGCTTCATCACGGCTATCAGCGCCTTAGTCGATGGCCCGCCTTCTGTCGCATACACCATTGATGGAGCATCATTCGGGTTCAAGACATCGGTATCGAAATGCACATAAATCGGACGGTCGCCTAAATCAAGTTTCAGCAAATCATCCACATAATTCACATGCTGCACCTTCGAGGCCGTCACTTCAACGCCTTCAACCACATCCAGATTACGTCCGTCGGTGAGAATCACTTGATCTTCCGGCAGTGGTCTTGTACCGGCCAGTTCCATTAGCTTTTGGTCGCCGCGCCCCACCAGCATCGCCAGCGGCATGCCACCGATAAAACCACTCGGTGACGTTTCAAAGGTATTGAAGTCGCCATGCGCATCCAACCAGATCAGCAGTGGATCAATCCGCGCACGCTGCAACCCTGCCAGCATGCCGATGGTTACGCAGCAGTCGCCATTCACACTCACGGGACGATCACCGGCCATAACCGTCTCGGTCACGAATGCGGCTAGACTTTCGTTCAAAGCGGACATGCGGCTGTATCGGTCATCATGGCTCAAATCAGGCTGGTTGGCTTTCCAACCGGACTGCGCCAATTGAGCGATGTCCGGCTGCGGTTGGTCAATGAAAAAAGGGGTATACATAAATTGATTTTGCACGTTCAGAACCTCTCCATCCGAATCAAAAATAATAAGGGGCGACAACCCGGTTAGGCTTAGATTATACTATTTTGAACCGAAGGGTATGGGCACAGTGGCTATTTAGAATGAAGATCATATGAATGAAACCCCTCTCACAACATCGGATGAGCTAGAGATTTTCAAAGCCCTCGCCAACGAAAACCGCTTGCTCATCCTGCAATGGTTGAAGCATCCCGAACAGCATTTCCCGCCGCACAAAGAAGTTGAGGGTTTTGACAACGGCGTTTGTGTCGCCTTTATTCAGGCCAAGCTCAATTTGTCGCAAGCGGCCACCTCCCAATATCTCGGCATCCTTCAAAAAGCAGGTTTGCTGATTGCCACTCGCATCGGCAAATGGACGTATTATCGCCGCGATGAAAAAGCGCTCACCCGCTTCGTAGATCAACTCAAAGACGCGATTTGACAGATTAAACTACGAAACATATCATCATATCGTGATGTGATGATATGAATAAGGATATAATAATGGCAGACAACGATATGTACGAACGTCTCATCGCATACTTAGATGCAAATCACGTTCCCTACCGCTTGATTGACCACGAGCCGGAAGGCCGCACCGAGATCGTCAGCGCCCTGCGTGGCAATCAGGTGTCGCAAGCGGCTAAATGTATCATTTTGATGATCAAAATTGGCAAGAAAATCACGCGCTATATCTTGGCTGTAGTTCCCGGCAATGCCCGTGTGGATATAAACGCCGTTAAAGCGCTGCTCGGCGGCACCTATGCTTCGTTTGCATCCAAAGATATTGCCGAACGTTTGGCGGGTAGTGTGGCCGGAACGGTGCTGCCCTTTTCGTTTGATCCCGAATTGGAACTCATGGTTGATCCGTCGCTGCTCGAAAACGACGACATTTACTTCAACGCCGCGCGTCTTGATCGTTCAATGGTTTTAAAAGCCAGTGACTATGTGAATTTGGTCAAACCACGCCTTGAACGCATCGCTCAAGTCGAGCCGCCCACAAACACATCAACCTGAGAGCGTTCTCAGGCCGTGCGCCAGAAATCGGCTGCACGTTGGAGGTGGCGTGTTTCGCTGCGGGCATCCGGCTGCCACTTCAAATAATTATCCAAGAAGGAGCGGATAGATGCCTTTTCGGGCATGTTAAAGGCACCGACGCGGTTCAGAAAATCGGTGATCTGCGAGTGCTTGAGCGGATCGGTCTTCTTATCCAGATACTTTTGCAGCAGTGCGGGATCAGGCGGAGTCAGGCTGTGCATCAGACCGATGGGCAGCGTACTCACATGATGATAATAAAACATGGTCGCCAGCATAAAGGCCGGCACGTAATAGCGGAAGGCTTCCGGTGTCATCAACGGCAAATCGACATGGTAATTAGAGAGTGTCGAAAGCTGAACATCACGCCAATTCTTGCCCCAGAACGCGCGGGTTAAAGAAGCGCCGTCGGTATCCGGCTTGGCGATTTGGTCATCACCCGGATAAGGTGTTGAGGCGAAGGCTTCTTCAATTTGGGCAGCCACACGCTGCCGCATCTCATGTGCTGGAGAAAGTTCGACTTTTGGGAAGAGTTCGGTACTGGACATCGGGCAATTCCTCGCCATGCACTTACCAGTTACACATTGTCGGGGTTAGATGGAGTTTCCGTGCAACCGTATAACATTCCTGTTATATCATAATTTTAGTCGAAATTGACTCATAAAAGCGTTAAGCGTAACGCCAAAATTCAATGGTTTTGCCAACGAGGTCGATGTCATACAGCAAATAGCCCAGCGGATAAACGGCTGCAAAGGTGTCGAGGAAAGTCAGGATTGCCATTTTCTCGGCTGAATTAAAAGCCGCCGCCCGTCGCGAGAAATAATCGTTGTATTCACCTGCCGCATAATTGTTAATCTGTTCCTCAGATTGCGGTGTCAAACAGAAAATCAGGTTGTCGGTGACAGTGCCAATCTGGTCATGTTCCAGCAGGGCTGCTCGCATCATGGCCGGTGCAAAATAACGAAAACCGGCAGGTGTCAGCAAGAACATATCCCAACGAAACTTGTACAATAGATCATGACTAACTTCCTGCCAGCGCTGACCATGCAAAGCAGTCGCTATCGCCTCGCCATCACCGCCGACTATGGGTTCAGTGGGATAGGGGGTCTCGCCAAATGCCAGTTCGATTTGTCGCGCCACGCGCTGTTGTAATGTGTCTGCCATGTTTTCCGTCATTTACTCGAATATATTCTCAACGGCTAATTCAAAACCGGGAATCACGTTGCCGCCAGTCAATGTTTCGCCGATCTTCAGCTTTTGATACGAGCCTTGTCCACGAACCGTGACCGTTTTCTGTTTGGGATCAACCACCCAAATAATCTCAACACCATCTTCCAAATATAATTCTACTTTAGCATCGACATCCACATAACGGTCATTATGTGAAATGACTTCGACAACTAGATCTGGAACGATCAGAAATGGTTTATCGCCCCATTTGGGATCGTCCGCTTTATATTTTTTGATGCGCTCCATCCGGTAAACCATCACATCTGGTTCACGCGCCCCTTTAACCCAATTTGATGAATATGTTAGTACGTAGGATTGCTCAAAGTAGCTGATACCCGTGCCATGTTGACGATTATAGTAGGCAAACTCATCATGGATAATACGAGACTTTTCACCATGTCCCGACACAGTAGGATTCAAGGGTATACGCTCCCCATTAATGAGCTCAAATGGTCCCTCCGATTCGTACAAATCAACATACTCATCAAGGGTCATTAAGTTAGTTTTTTCAAGTGGATGGTCAACCATAACGACCTCATCATCACATCACAAAACTCTACTAATAGTATACCAAAAGGACGCGCCATAGCACGTCCTTTAACTTTTAATCTTCGACCTTAAAACACCTGACTACATTTCCAGATAGTCACGCAGTTGGCGGCTGCGAGTCGGATGGCGCAGCTTACGCAATGCTTTGGCCTCAATCTGGCGGATGCGTTCGCGCGTCACGCCCAGATGCTTACCGACTTCTTCCAGCGTGTGGTCTTGACCATCCTGCAAGCCGAAGCGCATCTCCAACACTTCACGCTCACGTTCGCTGAGTACACCCAACGCCGACCGAATTTGTTCCTTCAGAAGTTGGCGGCTGGCAGCATCCACCGGCCCCATAATCTTGTCGTCTTCGATGAAGTCACCGAGCAAGCTGCTGTCCTCTTGACCGATTGGCATTTCGAGGCTCATCGGTTCCTGGCTGATGCGCATGATCTTACGGACTTTCTGCGCCGCCCGCCGCAGCTTCCGCAGCAAACCGGGATCAATCTTCTCACCGCTGGAACGCAGCATTCGGATGGCTTCGGTTTCGTCCTTCGTCAAGAATTCCATTTCGAGGGCGATTTGTTCAGCACTCGGTTCGCCACCCAGTTCTTGGATCAAATCACGCTGTACACGCATCAGACGGTTAATGGTTTCCACCATATGCACCGGAATACGGATGGTACGTGCTTGGTCAGCAATTGCGCGGCTGATGGCTTGTCGAATCCACCACGTCGCATAGGTACTAAACTTATAACCTTTGGTATGGTCGAACTTCTCCACCGCTCGCAGCAAACCGATATTACCTTCCTGAATTAAATCAAGGAAGTTGATGCCACGCCCCATATACCGTTTGGCGACACTCACCACCAAACGCAGGTTAGCCCGTGTCAGCGATTCAGCCGCGAGTTCTGCCCGATGTTCCAACTGCTCAAAGAACTCTGGCAGATCGTTAGTACCTTCGATGTCAGCCGACAGATTTTCATGGAAGGCTTCTGTCGTCGGCAGCTTCTGGCTCTTTTTGTACTCGTTACGGACGAACAACACCTGATTAAATGGGATCAGATAGAAGCCTTGGAAAACGTCGAACAAGCGACGCGCCAATTCTGTCCACAGTTCATCCCGTCCCCATTCGCGCTGCCGCAGATAATCGCGGATATAAGAGCGAGTGCTGTTGTCCCAATTCTCATTGACCATCATCACTTCTTCGATGATCTTGCGCAAATCGGGCGGCTCGACACCGAAAGCCTGTGCGCCTTCCAGTGCTTCTTCCCAATTGCGATAAATATGCTGGTAGGCCAACTCTACCACCTGTGATGGACTCGGCAAGCCTTCAGATGCACCGTTCTCGACTTTCGAGAGTGTGTGCATGAAGTTATCCAGCAGTTGTTCGGCGGCCACCTGTGTACTCAACCATGTCTCACGGTTGGTATCCAACAGCGGCACGAGACCGATTTCTTTCAGGTACATCCGCACCGGATCATCAACCAGCGCGGCGGAATCCATCGCAATGCTTTCGCTGCTCAGGTCTTCGTCGTCAAACTCTTCGTCAAACTCTTCCGGCTCCTCGGCAGGGAATTCGCTGGTATCCGTGACACCACTATCGAATATACCATCGTCCTCGTCCAGCGGTTCATCATCCCCTTCGAAGTCACCATCCGCGTCCTCTACTCGAACCTTCTGCATTTCCTGCGAAGCATCGAGATCTTCTTTTCTGCCTTTGCGTTTTTTTGGCATTATGTCCACCTATTCGCGCACAGAACTCTTGAATTTCTGAAGGTTTTTGTCTAGCAATTGTTGTGCTTTGTTGAACAGAAAGATGAGCTGCCCGTAGCGTATCATGGCATCCTCATCGTTGTTGGCCTGTGCATCCATCTGTAAAAAGACCAACTCTTCCCGTTCCCGCTTCACCCGCCGCGCCCGCAGTTCGAGCGCCTGTATTACCACAGCCTCCGTGCTATCTGCCCCTTCCAGTACACGCCGGTTATTGGAATATATACGTTCTAAATCGGCAGTCTGGCTCTCACGAACCCGTTTCCGCATACCAGTAATATCGTCCGCAAGTATAACATCAAGCTGCGGCTGTAACGAAATGTCGGCTTGCAAGCGTAAATAATCGAGCGGATCAAGCTCATCTTGCTGCAACGCTGCCTGAAATGCCTGCATCAAAGCCCGCGCATCCACATGCACGAAGTCGTCCGAACAGCAGTCGCCCAACGGCCCATCGAGCATCGTCCGGTCTTCGTTCGCCAGTTCGCGCAGCTTGCGGTTGACCATATAGTAAGCCATCGGCTGCCGGAATAATCCCCTCAGCACCATGACTTCGACCGTCGCCTCTTCTAATGGAGCAATCAGCCGCTGCGGCTGAGCAATCGCCACCTTATATCCACCCGATGAGGGTATTGTGACAACTTTGATAGGTTTAACCGTGTCGGCATCAACCGGCGGGAAACTATCATCATATTCACCATCCGGCGGCGTAATCGCATCGTAATTCGTTTCTGGCACATCCGGCGCTTCAATTCGACTGTTGTTATCTTTTGTTCTAGCTACATCAGTCTGTGAACCATTCTTTTGTGACCGTTTCTCGTCCTTTTTAGGATTAGAGGAAGGAATAGACGAACGTAACTGTTTTTTCTCGTCTGTAAGCCATTGAAGCAAAGATTCTATATTTTGGCTTGGCAGACGAAATTTGAGCGCTAAGTTTTGAAGGTTGGTAGCCTCATATAAACTATCGGTGCTAGCTAATATTGGAAGGAGGCTTCGCGCCGCACTTTCACGTTCCTGAACATTTGCATTAGCTGGTAAATTCGATGCCTCCGACTCAATAACAAAATCTGATACTGGAGCGGCATTTGTTATAAGGTGAAGCCATCTATCTGGAGTCTCACGAATTAAATCATCTGGATCTTTTGCATCCGGAATCTGTAATATTCTGATATCAATTGCGAACCTCACACCAAATTGTGCTTGCAACACTGTTCGCGCCGTTTCCAAACTGCGTCGAGTGGCGTTCTGTCCTGCTGCATCCGAGTCTAAGGCGAGGATAATCTTCTTCGCGGATCGAGTCAGCAGTCGCAGTTGAGTCTCGGTCATGGCCGTACCCATCTGCGCCACCACATTCTTAAATCCGGCTTGATGCGCCTGAATCACATCCATATAACCTTCGACAATCACCGCCGTTTCAGTTTCACGGATGCTCGTCTTGGCAGCATCTAACCCAAACAGCGTCCGGCTCTTGTCGAACAGTGGCGTTTGTGGAGAGTTCAAATACTTGGGATTATCTTCGGCAGCCAGCGCCCGCGCACCGAAACCGATCACCCGCCCGCGTTCATCACGGATCGGGATCATCAAACGGTTACGAAAGCGGTCATAAACGCGGCCAGTATCATCATTTTTGAGCGCTAACCCAACCTCGATGACATCGGCTTCGCTGTAACCGAGTGTTTTCAGATGGTCGAGCATATG
>JACDGI010000425.1 GCA_013821665.1 Anaerolineae bacterium | reverse complement strand
CAGGTGAACCTTTTGCGTTAGCCACCATTCACCGCGCCTCAAATACCGACGATCAACAGCGCTTGACCGACATCGTGAGCGCCTTTAATACCTTGGATTTGCCGGTGGTGCTGCCTGTGCATCCGCGCCTCAAGAAAATGATGGAAACCTTTAACCTCAGCTTCAGTGGCAACGTCCGCGCCATCGAGCCGATTGGCTTCCTTGATATGGTGGCCTTATTGGATGCGTGTACGATTGTCATCACCGACAGCGGCGGCTTGCAAAAAGAAGCCTATATGATGAAGCGTCCCGGCGTGACCGTGCGCGACACCACCGAATGGATTGAGACTGTCACCTCCGGTTGGAATCGTCTCACCGAGCCGGATGCCTTTAAAGCGGCTGTGGCCGAAGCCTTGCGTCCACCTCCGACCGATCATCCTGATTTTTACGGCGCACCCGGTGTCAGTGACCGGATTGTGGATGCATTGGAAGCAGGTCGATAAAAGACTCCTCTTCAAGTTTAGATTGATTGGAAGGGCGCCTTTAGGCGCTCTTTTTATTTTGGGTGTCGTGTGTCTGCAAATTCGTTCAAGTATTTTGCACCGGTTGTGCTATATGCTTGAAAGAGCTTAGTAATTGGGAGTATTTCTATCGTGACAACAATTGATGCAAATTATAAAAGCCAACCCTTGTCACTGGGAGTCAAACCGCGTGTTCGTGTATCTCCGTTAGCCGTTGGTTTATTGGCGTGCTTACTTGCCATCATTTTCTCACCTGTCATCATCACGATGATCAATTCAGGTAACGATTACCCCATCCATATTTTCTGGGCATCGTTATGGGATACCACTGGAATGGTGCCTGTTCCCCTGCCTCATTTTTTATATCAAGTCACGTTAATTGTGACAGCGCATGTACTTCCCGGCGGCAGTTATGATTTGGCAGCAGCCTTTGTGGGGATTATTTGTTACGTCACTCTAGGATTGATAATTTTTGCCATCATCCGTCCACTTATTACTGGCGGTTCGGCACGCCTAAGAACATTTATTGCATCATTGACTACCATTGTGCTGATGCTTGTCGGCCCTATCAACATGCTCACGTGGGGAAGTCAAAATCTGTCTTTAGGTTATATCCCATCCCATACTTATCACAACCCAACCATAGTTTTACTAAAACCCCTTGCGCTGCTGTTGTTCTTATATGCGGTTCGGCTTTTTGAGTCGGTTAAGAGTAGGCGTACAACGATATTAGCCTGTGCTTTAATCACATTCTTGACCTCCATCGCGAAACCGAATTACACAATCGCACTTATTCCAGCGATAGGTTGCCTCGTTCTCTACGCTTTAGTTCGTAAGCAATCGCTCAATTGGGCATTGCTGATTATTGGTATTGCGCTCCCCGCGGCAGAAGTGCTGTTATGGCAGTTAAACTACGCACGTGGTTCAAGTATTGGTGGCTTCATGATAGCGCCTCTGGCTGTTATGAGTCTTTATTCTCCCGAAAACTTGCTTCCTAAATTCATATTATCGATTCTTTTTCCGCTCGTCGTTACGCTGTTCTATTGGCGAAGTGCTTTAAAAAATACCAGTATGAAGCTGGCATGGCTTACATTTGGTGCTGGTGCTTTTTATACGTATTTCTTGGCTGAAAGCCGTAATTATGCAGATGGGAATTTTACTTGGAGTGGGCAAATTACCTTATTTATTCTCTTTATTGCTGCTACCGTATTTCTAATACAGCAGAATAAGGAGTTTTTCATGGAACGACGGCTCAACCGTCGCTTTGTGTTAAGCCTAACAATCTTGCTGCTCCATCTCATTGGTGGTATCGCACTGTATTTGCCTCATTTAGGAGCTAATTGGCGGGCTTGGTTATGATGAGCCGAGTCTGTTTTTATCGTTCTGTTCTGAATCATTGCTAAATAAAAAAGATAGTCCCTAAAAAAATTCTTTTAGGGCTACGTTAGGTTGGACATGGCAAAGTGTTACGTGTAGCGCAAACGCGAAGGAAAAAGCATTCATGAGCAACATATTATCAATAGTTGTCCCGGCATATAACGAAGAAGACGGAGTCGCTTCGGTCATCGACCGTACGCTGGCTATCGAACCAGAACTTCGCAAGCTCGGTTTGGACGGCATGGAACTGATCATCGTTGATGATGGTTCTAAAGATCGTACCGCTGAGATTGTGAAAACGTACATTGATCGTGGTGTGGTTCTTATTCAACATAAGAAGAACCGCAATTACGGCGGTGCGCTCAAAACAGGCTTTCATCATGCCAAAGGCAATTTGCTGGCCTTTATGGATGCCGACGGCACTTACCCGCCGGAATATTTCCCACGCATGGTGCAAGCAATGTTGGAACAAAATGCTGACCTTGTGATTGGTTCGCGTATGGCGGGTGTCGAAAGCGACATGCCGCTGACCCGGCGTATCGGCAACACCCTGTTTGCCGGTTTGGTGACGATGATTGGTAACGTTCGCATTACCGACAGCGCCAGCGGTCAACGTATTCTCAAGCGTGAAGTGCTGGAACGTTTATATCCGCTGCCCGATGGCTTGAACTTTACACCGGTTATGAGTACCCGTGCCTTGCACGAAGAACTCAAGATGATCGAAGTACCCATTCGCTACGAAGAACGCGAAGGCGAAAGCAAGCTGAGTGTGGTGCGTGATGGTCTGCGCTTCTTGTTCACCATCCTCGGCACAGCAGCCACCTATAATCCGGTGCGTTTGCTGGGCGGCCTCGCCGTTGTCGCCATGATACTGGCAGTTTTAGCGCTTATTCCTTGGGTAGGTGCTTATACCAGCGGTGTACAAGATCGTTCCGGTTACACCTATTTCGTCTTTATCGCCATGATGGGCATCATCGCCGCCGTCAATTTGTTTAGCATGGGCACGGCCTTTAACTGGATTGTCGGCCTGTTCCATCGCCGTCCGGTTCGGCAAGGGTTGTTTGGTCGTCCGATTTTCAACAAACCGCTCGAAATGAAGTTTGGTACGATTGGCGCGGCACTCATCGTCTTTGGTGCTGTGCTATTTATCGGAGCGATCTTCGCTGGACGCGGTGGCAATCCTGAATGGGTATTGCTGGTTCCGAGCGCGATGTTCGTCATCACTGGTGTGCAATTGGGTACGGTTTGGATGATTATTAAAACCTTAGCCACCTTAACCCAGCGCGAAAATAAAGCGGCTGGCGACATGATCGCCAACGACGTGAACGACGAAAACGCTGTCATTATCCGCCGCACCACTGAGATGCGTAAAGTAACTTCTGAGATTAACAAGGCGTTGGTCTAACGCCTTTACATCGTAAAACTGCATGAAGAGTAAGGGTGATCTCAACCGGGGCATCCTATAAGGAATGAGGAGCAAGGGCCATGTCTGATATGAATTACGACCAGAACCAAAAAGAATACCCCAAATCACCCGAACCGTTTATGGGTGGTGATATTTCGGGTCGCCGCGATTTACCGGATGAACTTCGTGAAAATCTCGGTTCGCGCCGTGTGCCCAAGCTGAGCAATGTGCGCTTCCCGGATGCCGACGGCGTTGTAGCGAAGTTTACCGAAGAATATCGCCAATATGGTGTGGATATTCTGTTTGTGAACCCACCCTCACCGGATGGTGACATCTGGATTCGCAGCCAGCACCGCGTAGGCCGCCGCAGTCGTGAAAACATGATCTGGGGGCAGGTGTCATTGGCACAGTTAGCCGCCGTCATGCACCCCGACTATAAAGTCGCCGTCATTGATGCGATTGCCGAGCGCATGAGCTGGCCCGACTTTGAGAAGAAACTGCGCGAATACAAGCCGCGCTTCTATGTCACCCAGATGACCGCACCGACCTTGACTAATGACAACTACGGTTGCTTCCTTGCCAAGTCGATTGGTGCCATCACCATTGCTTTCGGTACCCATGTGACCCCCTTGGCCGTCGAAACTATGCGCCCACATCCGTCATTGGATTTGGTTCTGCGTGGCGAGCCGGAAGTTACCTTGCGTGAAGTCGTGGATACCATTAACGGACGTACCGAGTTCAATGAAGGTACGCTCAAGTTGTACAAGAGCTGTGATCCTGAATGGACACCCAAGACAGCCGAACGCCTTCCTAACAGCGACTTCTATGATCTGTCGCATGTGAAGGGCTTGGTTTGGCGGCGTGGGACCGAAATCGTCCGCAATGTTGACCGCAACTTCATCCCGAATTTGGATGATCTTCCGCTGCCGATGCATCACCTGCTGCCGTTAGATAAGTATCGCACTGCGGTACTCAACGGTTCTTACCAGTTCATCGTGACCAGCCGTGGTTGTACTGCGGGCTGCATCTATTGCATCAAGCACGTCAGCTATCAGGCTGGTTTGCGCCTCCGCAGCCCCGAGAACGTGGTTGCCGAAATCGAAATGCTCGTTGCGTTGGGTGTGAAGAACATCCACATGTACGCCGACTTGTTCACCGCCAACCGTGATCAGGTCATGGGCATCTGCAAGCTGATTATCGACCGTAACATCAAGATTGGCTTCACCGCCAACAGCCGCGTCGATTATGTCGACAAAGAAATGTTGACCATGATGGCGAAGGCTGGTTGTACCGTTCTGTCATGGGGTATCGAAAGCGCCAACGAAGACATTCTCAAGAAGGCGCGTAAGGGTACAACGGCTGAACGTGCGACCCAGAGCGTGAAGTGGTCGCATGAAGCTGGCATCCGTAACCTGGGTTACTTCATCGTCGGTCTCCCCGGCGAAACCAAGGAAACCATTCAGCAGACCATCGACTTCAGCAAGACACTGCCGCTCGACTTGGCGATCTTCCACATCGCCGCGCCCTATCCCGGCACACCGTTCTTCTTCATGGTCATGGAGAACAACTGGTTCAAACCCGGCACCCGTTGGGAGCAGGTTGATATGGATCAATCGACCGTGTTGCAATATAGCAACCTTAGCGCCGAAGACCTCGAACGCGAAGCCCGCCGTGCTATGCGCGAGTGGATGTTCCGTCCCGGTCCGGTCATCACTTACATGAAGTCGCTGCGTAACATTGGTGCGCTGCGCTCGGCCATCAACGTCGGTATGCAACAGGTGAAGTGGACTTTGTTCCCCAAAGTCGCTAGCTAACTCGATAAAGTAATATGAAAGAGACGCTATCACAGCGTCTCTTTTTATTTATCTACTTAATTCCCAACCTGACGGAATCCCAACTTATCCCAAGTATATCCCAAACCTGACATTGAACAGGAGGTACACAGTCTCCTGTTTTGTTTCATCAGTATGCCGAAGTTAACTTTCCTGCAATAAGTTACCTTTTATAATCAGAATAGGCACACTTTTTTTACGGGAAATAGAATGTCAAATCAACCGGCACCCCAATCGACTCCGGTACTAAAAAATCCGCAAATTATTCTTGCACTGATCAGCGGGGCTGTAACCATTGCTGCGGCATTAATAGGTGTCTTGCCGCATTTGCTTCCTGCAACTGCGACTGTAACCCCCACGGCTACCGCAATAATTATAACCGTCACGCCGTTGCCATCACCCATTCCCGGGGTCACAAGTACAACGCTTGTCGTACAGACATCCGTACCAGCCCAACCGACGTTGATTAGTTTGTTTCAATCCACACCGGTTAGTGTACTGCCGACCAATACGAGCGCTATCACGAATGGCACGCCAAATGTGAAGTTATTGTATGACAAAGCCGCATTTAACGTTCTGAACCAGAGTAATTATGCGATGTCCTTGGCAGGAGTGACTTTCCGCAGCACCAGTGGGACTTGGGATGCGCGAAAATGGGGGCCTTCAATCTATATTAGCTTGCCGGTTGCAAATTGTTTGCGTTTACGAGATGCGAGCAGCGGACAGCACACGCCGCCCGCTGTTTGTTCCAATCATATCTATGGATTGATTGAGATTGGAAAACCAGCTATGTTTTGGGTGAACACTGATCACTTTGATGTTATTCGCAATGATCAAACCATTGCCACCTGTGATACGTCAGCGGGGGAATGTGATGTGTATATTCCACTAGCATAAACCAAATTGATTATGTGCCACTATTTTGGTCGGATAACCACCTCACCGCTGCCAACGCCGCATGTGCCACGCGATATGTTCCTTCATTGTCACTGTCAACTGCGTCTTCTAAATAACGACGCTCACCTAATCTCAGGAGCGCTAAGGCCGCGTTATAACGTACATCCTGTGATTCAGTCTCGTCGGCTTGCACAATCCCCAGTAAAGCCGGAATAGCCGCCGCATCGTTAATCTGCCCCAACCCCCAGATGCAGTTGTATTTGAGTTCATATCCCGCCCCGATGCTCGACCGTTCCAACGTGGGAATGGCTGACGCATCACCAATCCATGCCAGTGTCGCCGCCGCCCGCCATCGAATCTCTTCTACTCCCGGCACGAGCGCCGCCGATAATATAGCGATAGCTGTGTTCCTCATCTCGATAAAGGCTTGCATCGTCGCATAGCGCACCCGCATATCCGCGTGGTTTAAATCTTCGATGTTCGGTGTCATGTGGGGATTATCCTTGTGCTTTAAAGTGGAACCGCCGCGATAACCTCGACTTCGATCAGCAACTCATCACGAAACAACTTTCGGACTTCAACCGCGCTGCTGGCCGGAGGCTGAGCCGTATTAACATATTTATCGCGTACACTACGCACCACAGCGATCTGTGAAATATCCAGCATAAAGTAGGTGAACTTGACGACATGGCTGAAATCCGCGCCGACAGCTTCCAGCGCTGCATTGATGTTCTCAAATATTTGTTGGGTCTGTTCGAGGAGATTATCTTTGCCGACCAAATGACCTGCTGTGTCAAAGGCAATCTGTCCAGAGATAAAGATCATTTTGCTGTTGGAGACTTCCACCACATGGGTGTAGCCGTTAGCAGGGGCAATTTCGGGTGGATTGATAAATCGTGTAGACATAAGATTGCAGCCTCATCATGATAATAGGGACTACAATCCTACCATCAGTTTAAAAGATAGCCCAATTGACGCAGTAGGGCAAACGCATATCAAACCTCAACAGTTGGAGAACAAAGGACTTTGAGTAAATAATCGTTATTCCAGCCCGCCATTTTGCGTTTGGCAGCAATGCCCACTTTGCTAGAGCGTTCAATCTTCAGC
>JACDGI010000424.1 GCA_013821665.1 Anaerolineae bacterium | reverse complement strand
ACACATAGCATGTGGGCTAAGGCTATTCGTTTATTCCTCAGCCAGCGTGGCAAAGCCGATTTAAGCCGTGTGCACTTTTTACATCTGCCCACCGACGACATTTGGGTGCGGGATTACGGCCCTATCGTCACCCAAAACAACAAAGGTGAACAGGTCGTCATCAAACTCGTATTTGATCCGCTGCCAAGTTATCCCCAGCAGCAGGATAATGCGATGGCATTACGCTGGGCAGCGCACGAAGAAATTCCAGTGCGCCACCTTGATCTGCACCTCGAAGGCGGCAACATCTGGTCGGATGGACGCGGCACGCTGATTATGGCCTCGCAAATCTTCCACAGTAATCCCGGCCTGACGCGCACCAAACTCCTCGACCAACTGCACTGCGTTTTCGACTTTTCAAAACTCATCATCACGCCGCGCCTCGAACGCGAAGAAACCGGCCATGTTGATTTGCTGGTGAAACTGGCCGATGCCGAAACCGTGCTTGTCTCTAAGGCCAGCGGCGCAAATCGTGCTGCCCTCCGCGAAACAGCCAACATCTTCCAACGCAACGCCAATGCTTCCGGCCAACCTTATCGTATCTTCGAGCTGCCTAATCCGCCGTTGTATCTCAATTGGGGCTTCTATCCCGTGTGGCGCAGCTATACCAACTCACTGACAGTCAATGGGCGTGTCCTCGTACCCGTCTTTGGCATCCCCAGCGATAAACAAGCTCTCGCCATCTATCAGAAAGCTATGCCCGACTTCGACATCATTCCCATTGATTGTGGCCCCGGAGCCAACGGAGGTGGTGCAGTTCACTGTTTGACCAAAGAAGTTGCGGCACCTCGGCGAGGATAAGTGATGAAAAAGCATCTCACTGCCGACAAAATTCTTCAACTATTCGAGCCGCCATATGCATACTTTCCGCAGTTTATTTTGCGTAAACAAGCATCCGTTAAAGAAATGATATTGGCTTTAGAAAAAACTGATTCCCTAAGAGCACGTCGAACGATATGTGCCGTTCTCGGTGATCGCCATGCTAAATCGGCTGTTGATATTCTCGTTCGTCATTTAGCAGATTCCGATCTCACTGTGCGTATTTACTCAGCCGAGTCTTTAGGCAAAATTGGTGATGCTAAAGCTGGCCCTGCACTGCTCGCGCTTTTTAATGAAAAACAACCTCACTCGTTTAGCTCGACTCTCGCTTTAGCGATGGGGCCAATCCATTATCAACCTGCCCTTCCGAGGCTTATACGGGCTTTAACCGACGATAATGATAGTGTGCGCGGCTGTGCGGCATGGTCGCTTGGATTGCTGCTCGCCCCTGAAAGCATTCCCGCTTTGGAACAAGCACTAAAAGCTGAAAAAGATTCTTGGGCAAAAAGTCAAATTCAAAACGCCCTCGACACAATAACAAAGTCACTAAAGCAATCAGATTGAAAGGAAGGTTTGCCAACCATACCCCAATCAGCGTAGACTTACGAAACTGAGTATGAGGAATATACGATGTTCAATACACGCTTAAGCGTCGAAGAATTTATGAAGATTGCACTAGCGCCGGAAAATGCCGACCGCCGCCTACAACTGATTGATGGGGAGATTGTTGAAGTGGTATCCAACAATAAAGCTTCAAGTACAGGGATGCGTATTGCCACATTCGTTAATGGTTTCGCATTGCCCCGAAATTTAGGCGAAATGACCGGTGCAGATGGTGGTTATACCATAGAAGGTGAACAGTATATTCCCGATTGTGCCTTCACCTCTTACGCACGCTACCCGCACAGCACCACCGAAGCCTATCCAGACATCGCGCCTGATTTGGTGGTTGAAGTGCTTTCACCCGGCAATATGAATAGCCCAAACGAACGCGAGAAAATGTTTCGGAAGATTGGGAACTATCTGGCTGCGGGCTGTGAACTCTGGCTGGTTTATCCTGAGGATAAAAAACTCGAACGCTACATCCAAGGGGAAGCTGTTCGCACCTACCGCAACGGTGATGCTTTAGAAGGCCGTGGCATACTCGAAGGATTCCGCCTCGAAATCAGCAACATTTGGCCGCGTTAAACGATGTTAGTCCGAATCATTCTCACATCACTAAGGAACCAAAATGTCGATCTTATCAACGATGGGTTCTTTGCTAACCTCTAGCATCGGCATGTTTTTTCGTCGGGATGAATACTTTGATGATGAGATTGCAATGGCTTCCCGCAAGCGATTAGTTGTTGGATTTTTCCTGCTGGTCGTAGGCTTTACTTTGGGTACAGTAATCTTGAGTGTTGTGGTGGATTCCGTGTTCACCTCAGCGTTTGGATTATATAGTGATTATCAAGTCAAATTCATCCAATTGCAGATCATGTATTCGAAAAACGGTTTTAGTTCAATTCTCGGAGTGATTATTGGCTTCATCATTATTCTTGCAGCCATTTCACTAATTTATATGATTGGCTTCCAATTATCCTATTGGTGGGCGCGTTTATTTGGCGGCGAGGGAGATCGCATCTCACATTATCAAGTCTTTTTAACCGCTTATCTTGTGTTTAATTTTCTACTGATGGTTGCCACACCGTTTGCGCTCGCATTTATCAATCTTTACGCGCAAAAAAATGCTGTAGTAATCTTCAACATCTATATGACGAAAGACAATTTATTGTCGGTCATCCGCGTGTTTGTGATAGCTTATCTATTGCTGCTTATTTATATGCTTAATACGTTTTATCGTGGGGCAAAACACCTCTACAATTTCGAGACACCGCTGGCTAGCGGAGGCACGGCTATCATAGCCCTATTGTTCCCGATAATAGTAGCTAATTTCGTCACTAGCGGTTGGTTATCCCTCATCCAAACCGCAATTACAGGCGGTTAATCAAGGGTTGGCTACCCATTTCTAAGAGAGAATGTCACAAAGCCAATAGCGCTCCGGTCTTATTTCATGACATCGAATCAAAGTTCATGAGGTGAGATAGATAATGACAGCAGAATCAAAAACCCGTATCGTCATCATCGGCGCAGGATACGCAGGACTGATTGCGACCGTGCGCTTAGCCGGTAAAACCCGCAAGCAAAATGTGAGCATCACGCTGGTCAATATGGCAGACGTATTTGTGGAACGCCTACGCTTGCACGAGATGGCAGCCAACCCCACCATTCCCCAAAAGCGCATTGCCGATATTCTCAAAGGAACAGGTGTTACTTTCGTGCAGGGAGCTGTCACCGGTGTTGACCTACCCAATCACGCCATTTGTGTTCAAACTGGCAGTGAAAGTCTCCGGTTAGAATATGATAAGCTGATCTACGCACTCGGCAGCACCATTGATCGCGACAGCGTAGCGGGTGTGCGAGAAAATGCCTACGTGTTGACCCCATCTGGAACGAACTCGGTTGAAGCACTGAGTAAAAAGCTGCCTGAAGTGAATGCAAGAGGTGGCACACTGCTGATTTGTGGTGGTGGAGCGACCGGTATTGAATCCGCAGCCGAATTTGCGGAAGCCTTCCCTAAACTCCACGTCCAATTGGTGACGCAAAACGGACTGGGTGATTTCATCAAAAAGCCGATTGCCAATTACATGCGTGAATCGCTGACCCGCTTCGGTGTGACCATTATCGAACATACCCAGATTAAAGAAGTCCAAGCAGGCAAGGCCATAACGGCTGACAGTACGACCATTCCCTTCGACCTTTGCCTGTGGACGGGCGGTTTTAGTACACTGCCTCTCGCGCGAGAAGCCGGATTGACCGTGAATGAGCGTGGGCAAATCTTGATTGATCCCTTCATGCGCTCAATCTCGCATCCTGAAGTATATGCGGTGGGCGACGCGTCACATCCGGTGGAAGAACCCGGTGCCCCTGTCCGCATGAGCGCTTTTTACGCGGCTGTCTCCGGTGCGAATGTAGCCGACTGTTTGGCTCTAGAAGCGCGTGGACAAACGCCTAAACCGTTTAGTTTCGCTTATTATGGTCAGGCAATCGCTTTGGGTGAACACAATGCGGTAGCCTTCTCCATTTATCCCGATGACAAACCTCGTGGGCCGATGCTCACAGGCAAAGCCGGTTACAATCTGCGGGCATTCTTTCTAGGTTTCTTTGGTATATTACCGAATCTTGAACGGCGGATGCCCGGTGCTTTATTCTGGACAGGTAAAGGCCGTTATGCCGCAGCTAAACGTCGCGCCGAACGTGACCCACTAAAGCCAGTACAAATCCATATGATTGATACGCCGGAAACGCACTAAGTGTGAGGAGGTTCAGATGCAGCCACTCGACCAGTTTGAAGCCTATCGACCGTTGATGTTTTCCATCGCCTACCGCATGTTGGGCAGTGCGATGGAGGCCGAGGATATGGTGCAAGAAGCCTATCTCCGTTATCAAGCGGTCGATCCTGAAACGATCCAGTACCCAAAGGCTTATCTGAGCGCGATCATTACGCGCCTGTGTCTGAACCAACTGGAACTGGCGCGTACCAAACGAGAAGTCTATGTTGGTGAGTGGCTGCCTGAACCGATTTCGACCGATAACGAAACGCTGCTTTCGAGCAACAATCCATCTTCACTGTACGACTCGATCTCGATGGGCTTCATGGTGCTGCTGGAAAATCTGACACCATTGGAACGCGCTGTGTTCTTGCTACGACAGGTGTTTGATTACGACTACACTGAAATTGCGTCGATCCTCGGCAAAGAAGAATCCGCCTGTAGGCAGTTGTTCAGCCGCGCCCAAAAGCATGTTGACGATCACCGTCCTCGCTTCAAACCCACTGTCGAAGCCCACCAACATATCCTTGGAAAGTTTTTACAAACCGTCAGTGTAGGTGATATGGACGGCTTTATGGCACTGCTGGCCGAAGATGTCACCCTGCATACCGATGGCGGTGGCAAAGCGCGTGGAGCCGCTACCCGTACCGTTGAGGGCGTTGATGCTACAACCAAGTTCATCTTGAATTCGCTGCGTTTGCAACCTAACCCTTATGTAGCTGAGATTACACAAGTGAATGGTGAACCAGCAGTCGTACTCCGTTCCAATGGAATAACCGTTGTGGTCATCGCGGTTGAAGTGAACGGCGGCAAAATCCAGACCATTCGCATCGTGGGCAATCCGGATAAACTTCAACACGTTTAAATCAATCGGACTGATTGAAATGCACAAAATGCAAAATTTACTGCATTTTGTGCATTAATTGCATAATTCCCGCCGAAATGTGCGGTGGATGCGAGGGAGCGATCCGCTGAATTGACATTTTGTGCTGGCGGGAGGTTCCGCTGATGCCGCCGAAATGACACAAATCCGGCGGATGCAAGGGAGAATGCCACCGCCGTGCAATTTGTGTCTGCCGCTGCTGAGTTTGCTTTCATTTCGAACAGTGGTGGATGGCTATAATTAACCCTCATTCCCCAGCCCCTTCTCCCTCATGGCGAAGGGGAGCAAAAACAATTCTGAGGGAAACCATTCGTCGTGCTTCGGCAAAAGGTGCGCTCCGCCGTACAGTGTGATGCTACCTAATTCGATTTCAGAATTCATTATAGAACAAAAGTTCATATTTTGCAAGCGAAAATGGTTCGAGTTTACAAACCTAATTGTGTTGGAGTTGCTGAGAGGCGGAGGAGGCAGGCCTCCTCCCTACGATAAGGACATTTGAGTCTAAATTAGCCGGCCAAAGTTTCCAGAAATATTTCCAATTGTTCCAGCGACTGTGCCATATTCTTACGCCCATAACCGATACGGAAGTGGCTGTCGCCGTAATCGTAGTTACTACTTGGCAGAAGGAGGACACCTTGCTTCTCAACCGCACCGATACAAAAGGCTTGGGCGCTGATACCTTCGCGCAAACGGGGAAAAGCTGTCGAGCAAGCGCGTGGTCGCTGCCAGACAAATACATCTTTGAGTTGGGCGAAGAACAAATCCAACAAATCGAGGTTGGCGCGGATGATGCTCAAGTTGCGTTCGACGATGCGATCCCGATGCCACAAGGCGATGACACTCATGAATTCGCTCGGCGCACTATTGCAGATAGTGGTGTAATCCTTGAAGCTCGCCAATTGTTGATAGAGTGTGCGATCCTTGAGTGCCAGCCAACCGATGCGTAAACCGGGGAGTCCATAGGTTTTGGACATGACACCTAACGATACCGCTTTCTCGTACAGGTCACACGCCGCAGGTAAACGATCCGCCGGATTGTGTTCAAGGCCGCGATAAACCTCATCCGAAAATAACCAGATGCCATGCTGGCGGGCAATTTCGATGATCTGGGCTTGCTTGGCGAGACTCATCAGATAACCGGTGGGATTATGTGGACAGTTGACGACAATGGCTCTGGTATTAGGCCGGATGTTGGCAGCTAACCAATCCACATCCAACTCCCAATTGGACTCATCGCTCGTCACCCAATCCGAAACTTCACAGCCGAGCGAACGCGCGATTTCATGCAGCGATTGGTAGCAAGGGGTATGCACAATGACATGGTCGCCCGCTTCCAAAACGACATTCATAAAAGTGAAGATGCCTTCTTCGGCACCACTGAACACCAAGACATCTTCCGCTTTGATAGTGGTGTAAAGCGTGGTGATACCCTGCCGCAGTTCGGGGCTGCCCTGTGATTCGGTATAGCCCAGCCATTGATTTTGAAATTTCTCCGCCGCGCCGGGTTCGAGCGCCAGCAATTCGCCGATGCTCATGGCCTCACAATCGGATTGGCTGAGCAAATAGGGCGCTGTAAATTCATATTGGGCGTAAAACCGTTCGATTTGAAATGGACGAATTTTCATTAGAGTTCCCCAAATAAAAACGCAGATGTGCTTGTATCATCTGCGTTTTCGCTGCGCTTGCCTAGAGACAAATCAGGCCGCTAAGCGTTCTTAAGTCAACCTGAGTTTTGGATCGGTTATGCAGTGGTTTCGGGTAAAGCCACTGTTTGGTAGAAAAACGCAAGGTCGCAAGATGTGCGGTCATCTTTAGTCCCGGCGCTCAAGCTCGTCGGGCATTGGTCTTTGAAAGAACACCATCCATGGCTTCATCATTTCTTCAGGAATGTAAAAACTTGTTGGCGAAGATTGTGAATTTCTTGCCACAAGCCGTCGCATCAGCTCATCTGTCGACACATCAAGAAAGTGTACTTCACTGCTGGCCCCAAGGGCCTTCGCTCGAGACC
>JACDGI010000423.1 GCA_013821665.1 Anaerolineae bacterium | reverse complement strand
GTGCGTCACCTAAAGCGACTGGACTGCCATCTTCAGCCTGTGCTTCCAGACCTTGACCACGATCTTTCTCGCCGGTCTTGAAGATTGGCGCGACCTGTTTGTCACTGTGGATGACGAATACACCCGGTGACAATCCCACATTCATGACGGCACTGCCCGCGACGGCTGCACCCAAATCTTCAGGATTACCGGCTTCGGCGACATGTTCCAATCCTAAACCGCGATCTTTCTCGCCCGTCTTGAAGAACACACCCGTTTGGTCGGCGCTATGTACGACATACGCCAACGGTGAGAATGGTGTAGGGACAGGCGCTTTGGCGGTAGCGTTTTCAAAGTGAACCAGAATTTGGTCGCCAGTCTGAGGTGTGAGTGTGACTTTGGTTAAATCGGCCACACTTGCCGGCCAATCGCCACCAAAGGCGGTGGGCTGCACGGTGCCATTTTCAGGCGTACCGGCATCAGGGCTGCCCTGACGTGGGGCTTGGTTCGGGCCTTTGCCTAAGGGTTCATTGACTTCCGTACCCGCGTCCCATAATGAAACCTGATCGGATACATCGCCGCTGATGGCCTTGCCGCTGGCATCATACAGGGCAATGCCGGTTTCATTGGTGCCGACGAAGGTGTCGTTGGATTGGCCGTACATGCTGGCGAACGAAAGATGATCACCGGCCTTGGCTTTGATGACAAAGTCAAAGGCTTCTCCCGGCATAGCAGGGCGGCGAACAGTCGATCCCACTGGTATGCCATCGATGCCCACACTCGAATAGATTTGGGTGTTGCTGCCGGATACATTTTCGATGCGTACTGTAAAGTTAACAGGTTTCGTATCTTGTGCTTGTGCGACGATGCTGCCTGTCAATGCCATCAGGCCGAACAAACAGGTCGCGACGGTTAATCGTTTCATAACTCTCCCCTTTGTTATTGATAAGGTGTCTAAGTGAAGCTTCTTTATCACTTTCGCCGGAAGTTATTGCGCAGTTATAACGGCAGCCTGAGCAGAAAATGAGCCAAAAAGCCTTAAAGTGATAGGTTTCTGAAGAGCTTGTGAGACTCGCAAAGATGGTCTAAAAATGTAAGGTTTCAGTAATAAGATCAAGCTTTAGTAATGGGTTTGCATTTTCGAAGACGCATCACCGAACACAAAAAACCCCAACTAATCACTTCCAGACCATTGATTGTGCTACTATAAAAGGGCAACCTATTTGATGAAGGAACTGCCCTTATGTTTAATGGAGCCAATATGCCGACGGACGCGGCCTTAGCGCGTTTGTCCGAGAATGACCTGATCGAACAACGCAAAGTGGCTTTAGCAGCCATCAATGAAGCCAAGAGTAACGGTCAAAGCACGACGGAACTCAGCAAGGTTTACCAGATTCTTGAGGCGGAGAATGAACGCCGTCTGCGAAACAGAAGTTTACGTTAACCGCGTTTCGCGCCTCCGTTAGAACTACTTAGCCCCATTTGACGACCAACCCTAATCTCCTTCCACTGCCGACGAGATAGCATACTTGCTGTCTGAAAAGCATCAAACTTCTCACGATAGCCCTAAAAGATGACAAGAATAGGCCACCTGACCATCGGTTGAGGTTCAAGACGGTGTTACTCTAAAAACAGTATTTGGATAACGTAAAGGAGTAACTAAGATGACTCAGCCTGCCGTTACCCCAACCGATCCTGCTTTAGCGCGGCTCTCTGAAGATGACTTGATGCATAAGCGTCGTGAAGCGCTCGAAGCCTTTGAGGATGCCAAGAATAAAGGCCAAGACAGCGCTGAACTTGAAGCGAAATATAAGACGCTTGAGGCCGAGCATAACCGCCGTGTGAAAAATAACATTCCACACTAAACGGCGGAAGTGTTTTTCTTGATAAAAGCAGCAACTTTAGGGAACACGTATTTTGCGTTTTCTCCCCTCCCTGTGTTTTGGGGAGGGGTTGGGGGTGGGGTATGTATGCTCAACTTTACCCTCAACCACTTAATGTAGTCCTACCGTTTGTTTCATCGACATCGGGACATAGGAAAGAAGTTCCACTGTCACCCTTTGTGAGCAGTGTTAAGCTCGATAAGGTATTGGAAAATGTGGATTAGTGAAGGAGTCAATGATGACCGATACACCTACCACCCCAACCGATCCGGCTTTAGTCCGGCTTTCTGAAGAGGATCTGATGCGCAGAAGTCGCCAGACCCTTCAGGCCATCGAGAAGGGCAAAAGTAAAAAGCAGGATACGCAGGAACTTGAGCGGGTTTATCTGGCGCTTGAGAACGAGCAAACCCGCCGTTCGAGCTTCCGTAATTCGCACTAATGGGTTTTAAGGTGCGCTCACGTTTATCTGCCCGACAATTATATTTGCTTGGTTGTTGACGAGCAGTGGACGCTGATCCCCAAACCAATAGGCACCGACCGCCACCCGATAGGTTCCTGCGGCTAAGTTTGGCGGCAGAACTAATGTGTGGCGGTCAAAGTACAATTTATTGAGTGTCCACTGGCTGGTTGGCGTATCACCCGGCGCATTGTCGGATTGAGCCACCACCTGCCCGTTGGCATCTAATAGATACACGCCAACCGAATAATCGAGCTTGGGCTGTGCAGTTGCTGACCACCACAAATCCGTAAACAGCGTTTCCCCCGGTTGCGCGTTTTGGGCGAAGTTGGCTTCGTGCAGTGCGAATAAACCCCCGAACTGACCTAATACAGTCTTATCATCAAAGCGCTCGAACAGCACCGTTTGGATGTTTTGATTCATATTGCCCAAGATCGCGCTCAACTGTTTGCCCACCGGAATATCAAAGTCCATCGCCTCGTGATAGCCATATTGAGCGTCACGCAGCAGTGGGATGACATACTCCGGTTCGATCCAGCGCAGCACTAAAATACGGCGGTAATCCTTGAGAATTGGGCGGATGTCGGTGCGCTGCAAGTCGTCTAGTTTCGGTTGATTAACGGCATTAACAGCATGGGCCATATGCGGCATAAAAAGCGGGGAACTCACGCCAGCTTGCTGTAGTTCGTACTGCATGACGTAATTGTCCCAATCCATTTCCAGTACCACCAGATCACTCGGATCGACTTTGCTGGCAACCGTCTTGGCGATTTTGTCCGCGTCAATGCGACCCTGCACAATCGTGCCGCGTATAAGCACCGTCACCACCAGCAAACTGAGGAACACCCAACGTAAACGGGATGACTGAATGAGGTAGAAGCCGCTGCCCGCTAACACCGCCATCAGCGGGATTAAAAAGAGGACAGTACGCGGCAGTAAAATATCCATTTTTTGGCTGACAAGAAAAAATAATGTGTATAAACCGAGGCCGCCTAAAGCGATATACCACTGTTCACGGCGACGTAGACTGACAAGTGCCAGCAGCATGGCACCGCCCACCAGCACTATTTGTCCATCGACTAATTTATCGAGCAGACGGACGAAATCGCCCGCTACGTATTGGACGTGTCCGAGCGAATTATTGAAGCCACTACCACCGAGGTTCGCGCCAATCTGCACCAAAGCCGTTGGCAGCCACGGCAGATACAACACAAAGACTGCCGCCCACGCACCCAGCAGATAGGCTTTTTGGCGCAGCGTGCCACGCCAGATCACCAAACTAAAACCGATTTGTAGGCCGAGGATGGCTAGACCCAACCACTGCGTATACAACATCAAGACGGTGGCGAGGATGTAGGGAATCAAACGCAATAGAGTAGGGCGGCGTAAATAACGCAGGAAGCACAAGGACATCAAGGTGGTGGCGAAGGCTAACAGCCCGTAATGGCGGATTTCCTGCGAGTAATAAACCGGCAGACTCAGTACCGCCATCAGCAGCGCGGCGTATAAACCCGCTCGATGCCCGTACCAATCGCGCCCCAGACGATAAACCAACGCGACCGTTAGTAAACCGATCATCATGGATAGGTAACGCAGTGCCAAACGGGACTCGCCGGTGAGCGATGACCATGCGCTCAAGGCCAAGAAATAGGCCGGTGGATGGCGGTCATTCGCCAGTGTCTCGACGACGGTGTTGAAGTCGTGGCTTTGTACCGCCCAGATCGTCCAACCTTCGTCCGTCCAAATGGGCCATGTGCTGGAATTGACGATGCGGGTGGCTGCCGCCAGCAGCAATACAAGCGTCATTTCCAGCGCCCACCGCTGCAATGTATGTTTCTGTGTGTTCAGACATCACCCACTTAAAAAGTAATATTCGATCAATCAGGGGATGACCTGCTATCATCCCCTGATTTTATAACTATCCACCAGAGTCATCTTCAACCAAATTCTTGAGCCGCAGCAGCCGTTCATCCCACTTGGCGTTCAACAACTTTAGCCATTGTTCGAGTTCGCTGAGTGGGGCAGGGGTGAGGGCATAGCGCTTTTCCCGCCCGATTTGATGGACGGCTACCAAGCCAGCATCTTCAAGGATATTAAGATGCTTGAGGATACCTTGCCGTGTAATGGGAAATTCACCGGCAAGCTGGGTGGCTGTCTTGGGACTATGCTCGGCAAGATTGACTAATAAGTTACGTCGCATGGGGTCAGCCAGCGCGTGGAAAATAGGCACGTCAGTCAATACGGTAAGCTCCTGCCCTCCAGATGGGCTTTCAAATTTTCCATCGACATTGTGTATCCATGTCCGGTTGCGTCCAACCACTGCTGACGGGTCTCTGCGGATAAGGTTTCGTAGCCGCCTTCATGGATGGTTACACGCGTACCCGCATTTTCTTCTATTAACAAGAAGTTGGTTACCAATGTTACCTCAGAATCCTGCTGATAGGGCTGCCAGCGAAGGCTAAATTGTCGTGGCGGATCAACAACCTCAATGGTGGCAATCTGGAAATCCTCAACATTGTCCTTGTTGTAGAACTTGACCTTCGTTCCGGCTTGCATCGCCGGAATCTCCCAGCGGTAAAATGTCGCGTACCATTGGTCAAGTTGGGCAGCTTCTGTCACCGCTCGCCATGCCTGTTCACGCGGCGCATTAATCCAAATACTGCGTTCAACGGCAATAGTTTTTTCCATGCTATTTAAAAGCCTTCGGGTTTGACTAGCGGCTTGCCTTCGATGTAGGCGTTCAAGTTCCCCAATGCCTTCTCCCATTCGCTGCCATTCTGTTCCAGATATTTGGCGCGGTCTTCAGCCGGTAACGCTTCGAGGTTGCTCTCGATGACCGTGAAGCGGGTGCCACCGTTTTCTTCTTCGAGCAGGTAAGTGGTCGCCGTCTGTTTATGAGGTAGGGGTCGGGTGGTCAATTCGCGTGGCGGATCGATCACCTCGACCCACGCTACATCCATATATTTGCCGTCCATCAAAATGGAGACGATGTTGTTTTCCATCTTAAAGCTCATCCCCGGTGCGAACCAGGCTGCGATTTGCTCCGGTACGCTGACGGCTTGCCATACTCGTTCGCGTGGGGCATTGATCCAAATGCTGCGTTTGAGGCTGATTGCTTCCATATCCTAATCTCCTTTGTGAAACTAAATGGTTGCACAAAGTATATGAGAAAAGGTGTTCTAAAGCAAGTATCTTTGCAAAATTGGCTTTTATAGTCGTGTTGACTGGATGGTCAAATAAGCGATAGTTGACTATTCGTCTACGCGAGAAAAAGCAAAAATTAAATGATTGTATTTTGGATCATTAATTTGGCATTCTGGGCGTTTCGTTGGATCAAAAACGGATCGTTATAAGTCTTCGCCATCAGCATCACACCTTCGAGATAGGCCAGAACAGACTGTGCGGTTTCGCCAAGCGGCACATTGGTGGATAGTTCGCCAAGCGTGACCGCTTCTAACAGGGCGCTTTCGATATAGGCCGTCCATTCGTGGAAGATGAGTGTCAGTTTTTCGCGCAGAGGTTCGTCATGTGTGCTGAGTTCCTGCGCCAGATTGCCAAATGGGCAGCCGAAGACACGACCATAGGTTTTTTGAAGATGAGCTTGGTGGGCAGAGGTTACTTCGAACATTTTGACAATGCGGTCAAGCGGTGGGATAG
This sequence comes from Anaerolineae bacterium, assembly GCA_013821665.1. Taxonomy (GTDB): domain Bacteria; phylum Chloroflexota; class Anaerolineae; order Aggregatilineales; family Phototrophicaceae; genus CFX2. The sequence continues at coordinate 1,149 of JACDGI010000423.1, read as the reverse complement.
ACTCGTTAAAAACGGGGTCGAGCAGCAGTTGGGTATGGCGTGCCCATTGGCGGTTGAGTGCTTCAATGATGAGATCACGCTTGGAGGGAAAGAAGTGATAAAAGCTGCCTTTTTGCACTTGGGCGTGCTGGCAGATTTCTTTGACCCCAACCGCTTGATAGCCGGAGGTTAAGACGAGGTCGATGGCACTTTCGATGAGGCGCTCGCGAGTATCGGCTGTCATAGTAGACTTGAAAACTTGACCATTCGATCAAATTTTAGTCCGTTTCCCGGTGAGGTGTCAAACTATTAATCAACTTCAGGGCAGGTTTGTGGTTGGGAAACACCACACTAAATGGTGGAGGCGATTTTCTTGTTGAAAACAGTTCCAGATTTTGCATTTTCTCCCCTCCCTGATACTTCGGGGAGGGGTTGGGGTAGATTAGGCTAATTTCACGCTTCCACAACTTGATGTAGTCCTACCTGTAGCTGCTTGCCCCTGAATAGGAAATCTTAGTAGGCGGCTCTGGTATAGGTTGAACGGGTCTGCTCAATTCCCAGCTTCCTACGAGTCACTTGGGGATCGTAACCTGTTCTTTGATACTCGGCGAGTACAGCCTTTTTAGCATTTTCAAAGTCGTCTTCGGTTTTCCAGACCGCAGTTGTCAGGAAGTTGCTGGAACTGTCGCCATTCATCTGCTCATAGATATAGCCTTCAACGTAACCGGGCAAGGTGCGGATAAAGCTTTGCGCCCCGGTCGCTGCTTGCCGGAATTCAGCTCTGGATTCTTCAGGCACGATGAAGGTGTCGATTAATATGATTTCCACTTTGTACTCCTTATTTCACGGATGTTGAGTGCTGTCAGAAGAACAACACTGTGTTGTATAACTACAATAGGAGTACTTATAATGAGGGTCAACCAACAAAGATTTCAGTTGTGTTGGATATCCAACACAGGAGCAGAAATTGGCGCAAAAGTTGCTTCAACAAGAGGATGTGCGGATACAACGAACACGTCAACTGCTTCAGCAAGCGCTGATTGACTTGACTGTGGAAATGGGATTTGCGCCGATTACGGTGCGTGACATCACACAGCGAGCAAGGGTTAATCGCTCGACATTTTACCGCTACTATCTCGATAAATATGATCTGCTCAATCAGTATATCGC
>JACDGI010000011.1 GCA_013821665.1 Anaerolineae bacterium | reverse complement strand
CAGGAGGCCAAATGATACCCCTGCGTAATCCTCCTCACATGCCACCCAATACAGATATTTGCAGCTAAATATACGGTTCGAGGCCGCTAGCGATCAATTCAGGCTCGTTATTCTCTAAGCCAAATAAGGCTTCCTGAAGCAGAAATGTACCTGCGTAAAACTGAGCGCGGGACAGCATAGCTTCAAGCTCAGGGTAACGCTTGAATAGACGGCGAGCAAAGGTTGCACCGCGTCCGCGCCAGCCATAAATCGCCGCGAGATCGGTTGCCGGATCACCCAGAGCCGCCGACCCGAAATCAATCACACCTGTAAACTGTTGGGCAGTCGCATCAAACAAGATGTTACCTGTACCAAAATCTCCATGACGCAAAACGGGTGTGTAATCAAAATGTTGAGCAAGGGCCAAATACGGCTCAAAATGGTTGATGACCTGTTCGCGTCCAGCGGCGCGCATGAGTGGGAACAACTTAGCATGGATGCGCTGGTAGAGGTCTGTCCAATAGGCGCGATCATCATGGAGAGCAGGTTTGATGGGCAATTGAGCCGGTGAAATCCCATGCAGCGCTTTGAGAAAATCTGCCAGTTGATCGGCTAAATGCTGACAGGTGTGACTATCGAAACGCGATTCCAACTGATAAATATCAACGCTCTCACCAGCGATCATGGGATAGCCGACGAACGCTTGATTGAAATCGAGTGCATCCAAGTGGGCGTAAATCGGATTGGGTGTGGGCAGCGGTAATTTAGCTTGCAGCAGTTTGAGTATGGCGGTTTCATCAGTAAGCGCTTGGAAGGCTTCGGCATAGCGTGGGAAGCGGAAAATGAGCGCACTATTCACGATCAGGATGTCGTTGTTTTGACCGCCAGTGCGATGCTGAGCGCTTTGAATTTCAAGGTTGGGGTAAACCCGCTGAATAGCCGCGATATGCAGCGATTCCTTGCTCATCCAATATATCCCTGCATGATGCCGACTAACTGGCGGGCGCGGTGCTGGAAGGTGTGTTCTTTGAGGACACGTTCCCGTGCCGCCGCGCCGATGGATTGACGTTCGCTGTCGTGGGCGAGTAAATAACGATAGCGGTCGATGGCTTCCTCACGTGAGTTGACCACAAATAATTCTTTGCCGGGTTCAAACCATTCCTCGATGCCCAAATAGGGATTAGAGACAACACAGCAACCCATACTCGACAGTTCAAATGGTCGTGATGATGACGAACCATAGACGCTGGCATGGGCTTGACGGGTGATGCACAGGTTGATCTTGGTGCGGCAGGCGTATTCGCGCAGCTTGCTAAAACTGAGATAGGGCAAGAGTTGGGTGTGGCCTAAATCGCCCAATTTAGTACCACGGGCGGCGAAATGAGCTTCGGTGATCTGGCGCGAAGGTTCGGCCAGCATATCCTCAACCCACTGCTGGCGATACTCACGGCCATGCCCGTAAAACAGCACATCAATGTCCTGCGAGGGAACCGGAATCGGGCTAAAGACTTCAGGATCAGCACCATAATAGACGGTATGAACGGCTTTTGCGCCGAGTTTTTTGAGAGGTTCTTCGCCACCTTTGCTGTTGCTGATAATGGCGGTGTATTCAGCGGGATCAGCCCCTTGATAAATACGGAAGCCGCTGGCGAAACCGCTCATGCTGGGCAAGCTGGCGGGAACATCACCGTCATAATAAAAGACGGGCTTGTGATGTTTGCGTTGGATTTCGGAAGCGATACCGACCAAGTGATTTAAAGGCGCGGTGAGGATCAGTACCGCGTCGATGTCCGGTTGCTGGGTGAGGAGACGGTCGAGATGACGTGCCCAAACGGGTGTGATGAGGGTTTGGACGGTTTGACGTACCAGTTTATCCGAGGCGGATTCGGTGTCAGATGGCGAAGCGGGTGGAACGGGTGCGGCGGATGAGGCCTGCCTCATCCCTACAGTTCGCATTCCATCACGTAACACCTTGAATAAATCACCCTGCCATTGGGTGGGATTGGGTGCGGCACGCCACCAGAGCGACTCGATAGCAGGGCCTTGATAGGGTGTGGCGATGACATCCACACCGATTTCGTAGAAGGCTTTCAACAATTGCCACCATGCGGGGGTGGCGCTGAAGGGCTGAGTCAAATCGAGTGAGGCGCAAACGACGAGTAATTTCATGGATTAGCCACAAGATGCAAGTTTCAAGTTACAAGACGATAAGCCTACCATGATTCGGAAAATTCGTCAGATTCAATGATTCAGATGTCTGAATAGTCGTCAGTGCTGTCAGTGACATTTGGGATTTTGTGTCGGCGTTTTGCCACAGGATAAACCCTGCGGCAAGTTGAATAAAGCCGCCCCATAAGGGGACTATAGCCTGAAGGCGACTCAAGGGAATAGTAAGCGTGATCGGCGTTCTAATGGCGGCAGTGGCGGCGGCGGCAGTGGCGGCGGCGGCAGTATGATGCCAATTTATGGTGCTGCCTCGTCAGGGGTTCAAACCCCTGCCTGAGTATAAAAAGGGCGCTGAAGCGCACTCCACGAACAGGCACAATAAGCGGAACAAGCAGCACAGGCGGCACAGACGGCACAGACGGCACAGACGGCACAGACGGCACAGACGGCACAGACGGCACAGGCACAATGGGATTTTGTGCCGATTGTGCGCGTAGGTGGATGTTAAGGTGCGGCGGAGGCACCCTAACCCCAACCCTTGCCCTATTACTACGGGGAAAGGGAGCAAAGGCAAATCCCTACAGGGGTACACCCAACCCTATCGATATGATACGGGATTTCGAGGGCGAACGGGTTACTATTTGGAAGAACATTTTGTAACTGTTTGGAGCGATTGGCGTTAACCATTTTGAGAGAGCAAGAGAGGCGTGAAGGTTGGTAGTATGTTATAAAATGGTTTGTCGGGTTAACCGAAAGTAAACCAAAAAGATAATAGTTGGAAGTCGCAAGTTATGAGCCGCACCCCACCCTAACCCTCTCTTTTACTACGGAGGGAATAAATCATTTATGGATTAAGGCCGAGATACCAAAATAACAGCGAGGCATTATGGAAGAACACGACGAGAAAATGATCAATGAGTCGCGTGAAATTTGGGATACACATTCTCTAGCCATAATTGAATCTAACCAGAGAAGATCATGATAAAGTTCGATGAAACAGAAATGCTAACTCTATTTGAGGTTGTTGATTCCGCTCAAGACAGTAACGCTTCTTTCGGCTATCACGATTACAAACATGTGCGTGATGACGGTACCGTTGTCACGCTGGGTTTCAATCAGCATGAACCGGATAGATATATTTCAATTAGTGTACGGGTGGGCGGTGTCGCAACCTCATGGATGCACATCAACAATTGTGAGATCATTCGGATGTTGGATGCTCACAAAAAACAATTGGAAATTTTATTTGACTATAGCCCGCGTTTACGATGCTTCATTGATTTAAATGGCCCGATTATCGTGACAATGAGCCAGCCAGATTAAGCTCTAGGATACGAATATCAGTGAGGACAGTATGGAAGAACACGACGAGAAAATGATCAACGAGTCGCGTGAGATTTGGGATACGAACGCCGAGGTTTGGGATAAACGGATTGGCAGTGGTGGCGGTTGGCAGACGACATTGATCGCGCCGATGGTTGAACAGATGTTGAACATCCAAGGGGGTGAACGGGTGCTGGATGTGGCCTGTGGAAACGGTCAATTCAGCCGGAGATTAGCGGAGTTGGGTGCGACGGTGGTGGCATCCGATTTCAGTCCCAAGTTGATCGAACTGGCGAAGGCGCGGACGAGCGAACAGGACGAGCGGATTGATTATCATATTGTTGATGCGACCAATGAAGCGCAACTGTTGGCGCTGGCGGGTGGGGATCAACAGCGATTTGATGCGGTGGTGTGCAATAACGCGCTGATGGATATGCCTGCGATTGAGCCGTTGTTTCGGGCGGTCGCCAAGCTGCTGAAGCCGGAAGGTCGATTTGTGTTCACGGTGATGCATCCGTGTTTCAATGGGCTGGCGATGGCGATGGCGATGCAACCGGAACTGCCGGATTATGCTCAAAAGCCGACCTACGCGATCAAAGTGCGGCGCTATTTGTCGTGGGATGTCAGCAAAGGATTGGCGATTTCTGAGCAACCGCGCGAGCAATTTTATTGGCACCGTCCGCTGCATGTGCTGTTGAACAGCGCGTTTGCGAGTGGGTTGGTGATGGATCGGATTGAGGAACCAAAACTGCCAGAGGCGGACGCAATTAAGAACGCGTTCGATTGGGCGAATTACGACATGCCACCGCTGTTATTCGTCAGGTTGAGACCCGCTTAATGCCGGAGGATAATGGTGTGTCTGACAATTAATAATGTCGCAGCTTGCCTCGCTGAGGGCTAAAGCCGCTCAGCTAATCGCCAGACAAGTCTGCTCAAGCGACTTCAAAGACAAGGCGAAGTTGTGAGCAACAAAATACCAAAATTGTGTCAGGGCATTCTTATTTCTCGCGTGAAGAACAAATCTGAACCAGCGGCATGTGTGAAACGTGTTAGAGGCCATTCATTCTGTACAGGGCGGGTCAGAGACCACGCCCCTACGGGAAATCAGGCTCAAATTTCGACTGTACGGTTCAATTAATTTGTACCTGTACCATCTTCACAGCCGAGCGTTCATTGGTATCGGTACGCCACGACAACATAAACAGCACCAGAGCGATCACACCGGTTAAAGCGCCTGTCAGCAGAAGGCCGCTGCCCGCACGTTGTACGATCAAAACGGTCATATTCGCCAAGGCTTGGCTGAAAGCGTCACTGGCTTGAATAGCGGTCGATTGCAAGGCATTAGCAACCAAAGGATTGGCTAAGATCATGCCGACCAACAGGAATATCGAAGCAGGAACAAAAAGCGATTTACTCAGCCAGCGCAAACTGCCATAGAGATCGCTGCCACGCAGGTAAGACAGCAGAATCCCGACCAAAACGGTTAAGAGAATAACCATCACGATTGCCATATCCAAACCGCTGCGAACGGTTACTCCCAAGAACCAATCGAGCGAGGACAAATCGGTTTGTAGATCGAGCGTGTTGCTCAAGAGCAAACGGTCAGGCGCATTTGTCAGCGCGGCGGGCAGCGCATGGGCAATTTGAGCGGCTGTGGCGGCAATCGACATATGGCTACTGATGCAGCGCGGTAGTGTGCCAGCGGGCGCAATCGACGTTTGATCGCTCTGGCAGAAGGGCAAAGACGCGGCCAAGGTAGCGGCAAAACGCTGACCGGCTGCTCCGCTGAGGGCAGTTTTAACCGAGGCGAGATCAATTGAAATATCAAACTTGCTGGCACGCCCTTGAATGAAATCAACCAGTTCATTGACCACATAGGCGGATTGTGTTCGTAGATCGTTGGGTGTCATCAATTGGCGTAGGGCGCTGTTCAAAGCTGCTACGGGCAGTTGGTCGGCAGCGAAGATTTGCTGATTAAATTGATTAGCGAGTTCGCCATTCAAGAGGACATCATACACGCGGTCATCATTGACCACGCCTTCATAGAAAGCGCGATCCAGAATCCAAGGGCGCATGGATGACATGATCATGGCCGACAACGCCAACGGAAAGAATAGGCCAAACCAAATTAGTAAAGTGAAAAATCTACGCATACCATTGTCCCCCTACAAAGCGCCTGATTGATGCTCATGCAGCTTAATACGTACAGTGCAGCCATTTCGTTCCACCAAAGGCGACATTTCAACCTTTGAGAAATGCGGCTTCTTCGGCTACAGGATTACTATACGCGAGGGAAAGGGTGGTTGTAATCCGCCGAAAGCTGTAGTTTGGAGGAGACATTCGGCGGTCATTTGGGGGATGTGTTTACAAATCAGAGTTAACAACAAAAGTTGCAGAACAGGAAACTAAATGGTCGTAAGCTTGCTTAAAGCAATCTAGCGGAGATAACCTTCATGATTAAGGATTGGCCGCGATATGATCAAGAGGATTTACCTCGATTTGTAGATTATTTGGAAAGCCTCATGGAAAAGGATGAGCAGGTTGTTCGATTCGAAATCATTAACAGTTCTAATGATACCTACATTATCGTCGAACCTGTGGGAATGGGCGACGATTTTCCGGCTGGTTCCAAATATGAAGTGGTCGCACTCGTCAAAAAAAATAAGCCGTATTTGATTATCGAAACCGGTGAAATACATATCATTGTATGGGCAAATAACAGCGCCGCAGTCTTTAATAACGGCGTTGCGACACTGGCTTACCAAAAATGATTTTTCAGCCATGCTCCAGCCAATCTTGCATGGGGGCGAGCCAATACATATCCCAACCTTCGTCGTGGCCTGTACGTTCGGTGTCATTGGGGAAGCGGCTGTGAATGAGGTGAATGCGGGTGCTGGTACCTTCGGGATAGAGTTCCCAACGCACGAGCGAGTCTTCCCATGAGGACTGCCAACTTTTTTGCCGCCATGTGTATTCGAGCAGAGTCGAGGGCGTAACATGGGTGAAATGCCCACTGGTTTCGCCACCGAAATAGGTGTAATTGCCGCCTTCGCGCAGATCAACCTGAACGGCGTTATCCTGCATCCAAATACTCATGGTGGTGGCATCGGTCAAGGCTGCCCAAACCCAATCGATGGGCGCAGGAATGGTCACATGTTTATGAATGTCGGACATTATCAAACTCTTTTTGGTATGGTCTATTTTGGGGATACTATAGCCACGGTGCGAGGATAAATCAAAAGCCCTGCTTCTATAGGTAGAAACGGGGCTTTTTGATTTTGATAGCGAGTCGTTTTATACGGGAACATATACAAATGCTCCCCTACCGATGCAAATTGTCTTGGATGGCGATTAGAAGGAGCCGTTGCGGTGATTGTTATTGCTTCCGGCACCGGGCAGCGAGTTCATAAATTCCTCGTTGGTTTCGGTCAGGCGGAACTGGTTGATGAAGCGTTCGTAGGCACCGACCACGCCCGTTTCGGGATCTTCTGCGAGACGCGACACCATATTTCGCATGGTGTAGGCACGCGCCAGCACATCCGGCCCCAGCAGCAATTCTTCACGGCGGGTTGACGACTGTTCGATGTCGAAGGCCGGGAATATACGGCGTTCTTGCAGCTTACGGTTCAACATGAGTTCCATGTTACCCGTACCTTTGAATTCTTCGTAAATCAGATCGTCCATCTTACTGCCGGTGTTGACCAAGCAGGTGGCGATAATAGTCAGGCTGCCGCCTTCTTCCACATTACGGCCTGCGCCGAAAATGCGTTTCGGAGGGTGGATGGCTGCCGGATCGAAACCGCCGGAGAGTGTACGACCGCTGCTAGGCACCACAAGGTTATAAGCGCGGGCCAAACGGGTGATGCTATCCAACATGACGACGACGTGCTGCTTGCTTTCCACGAGGCGCTTGGCGCGGTTGATCGCCATTTCGGCCACGCGGACGTGATGCTGCACGGGATCATCAAAGGTTGAGGCGATGACTTCGGCATCCACCGAGCGATCCATATCCGTCACTTCTTCAGGGCGCTCGCCAATCAGGGCGATCATCAAATGAACTTCGGGATAATTCTTGCTGATGGCGTTGGCGATTTCCTTCAATACCGTCGTCTTACCGGCTTTGGGCGGCGAGACGATCAACCCACGCTGACCGCGCCCGATGGGAGCAATCAGGTTGAGCAAACGGGTGGAAAGAATGCGAGGGCTGGTTTCAAGGTCATAACGTTCGTTGGGATAAATGGGGGTCAGATCTTCAAAGTTGGGACGGTTCTTGGCTTCTTCAGGGTTGAGGCCGTTGACCGCATCCACACGGAGTAAGCCGAAATACTTCTCCGAGTCTTTGGGTGAGCGCACCTGCCCGATAACCATGTCACCGGTGCGCAGGTTGAAGCGTTTAATCTGCGTCTGGCTGACGTAGATGTCGTTCGGTCCCGGCAGATAATGTTCTGCACGCAGGAAGCCGATGCCATCATCAACGATTTCCAGCACGCCGCCGCGTAATTGATAACCCTGCTTTTCAGCATTGTTACGCAGCAGTGATAATATGAGTTCGGGTTTTTTAAGTCGACTGTAGCCCGTTACATTATTATCGCGGGCGACCTGACGTAAATCTTCCAGTGTTTTTTGCTCTAATTGGGCAATGTCCATGTTCAGTGTGACTCCGGGGTGGGGTTAATCCCCAAAACAGATAACCAGATCGAATCGTATTCCATTGGTAGTGAGGGGGATACGTGTGGAAAGGCGACTATCACGCCGATACGCCAAATGACTGTTCAAAATCACTTTATTAGAATGTATAACTCAGTGTGTGTAGATGAAAAAGCGTGGTCGTTTCCTTAATTGGCACTATAGCATATGTTTATTGAATAGGCAAGACACTTTTCTTAACACTTGTTGAAAAATAAACCATTTATTCGCCTAAGTAGGAGCAAAGTCCGTTAGGGATGTGATTTTATATATGGGAAATGTATCAATAACTCAAATAACACGATGATTACTTACAATTCGTGAGGCTATAAGAAGGCATACTCTAAGATGATGTAAGCGCGGTAGTGGTATTGTTTGCAGATGTTATTTAGACGCTCATCAAAAGTATTGGCTTACCTGTTTGCAATAAGATGATTGACTTCGTTATCAATATACATATACTTATACGCATATAAATAATCTAGACCGGAGACTGATATGCCAAACAAGGCTAGTGAGACAATCGTTGAGCTCGGTCGTATGAATGCGCTGAGCGATGGGGTATATGCCATTGCCTTAACGCTGCTTGCATTTGACATTCGAATACCTGATAACACGTTGGCCGGTGAGCTATCTACCACTCTCGTTGCGCTTGCCCCCAAACTGTTGATTTATCTCATCAGTTTTATCGCCATCGGTGGCGCGTGGGGTTCCCATCAGCGTATGTTAAGCCAGATCAAACGCGGCGACGGTCTGCTGGTGTGGTTCAATTTGTTATCCCTCTTATTTGTCACGCTGCTCCCAGCCAGCGCCGCCCTGCTGGGAAGATTTCCGAGTGAGTATATTGCCATCGTTTTGTTTGCCGCTGATGTGATCTTGATCCAGTTGACTGCTCTCTGGCTGTGGCGACATGCCAGCAAATATGGCTTACTGAATGCGTCACTTGATCCGCGGGTGGTGCGCAGCATTGGCCGTCGGTTAATCCTCAGCGCAGTATGCTTTGGGCTATCGGTTGTGTTGGTCGTGGTGAACACCAATCTGGTCTACGTCGGCTGGATAAGCCTGTTCGTCTTCATCTTCACGACCGACTGGTTATCGTGGCAGCAGGTCACTAAAACGACACAGGTCGCCATTCCGCTGGATGGTGCGGCACGCGGGCGGGTTGAGGTACTTCATGGTGCGGGGCTTCTGAATATTCTGTCCAATGCGACAGACGACGCGCTGGTAGAGGGTACATGCCGGGGTGAGGTCGAATCGCATGTTACCCACGAGAATCACCTTCTGAAAACCCGATTGATGTCGCGATCAGGACAGGGCTTCATGAGCTGGCGTTATCCTTGGGCCTGGGAAGTGCCGGTGTTCGATTGGAATTTGAGCCTGAACCCGCGAATTCCACTGGCGCTCCATATTGAAAAAGGCAGAGGCGAGCTTGACCTTGACTTCACCAAAACGCATCTCACGGATTTCAGGCTCGAAATGGGCGACGGTTCCGTTAGTCTTCGACTGCCTGACAACGCAGGAGAGACTGCCGTCCATATCCAAGCTGGTATCGGTTCAATAGCGATTCAGGTTCCGAGCGGGGTGGCCGCTCGTATCCAAGTCTTTAAAGGGCAAGGCAACCTCGAAGTCGATCTAGCCCGCTTCCCAATTGTCGAGGCTGGTGGAACAGAGTACTGCTCCAGTGACTATGAAACGGCGACAAACCGCGCCAAAATTCATCTGGAACTGGGGCTTAGTTCAGTCAAGGTTACCTGAAATGGGCGATTGAGCGCTCTGCATCAAGCAGAAGGGTAAAGCACTCTTACCGTGATTGCTAGTTGCATTTGTGAGGCAATCCTCACCCCTAAATCCCCTCTCCATTTCATGGCAGAGGGGACTTCAAAAATCCTCCTTTCTCCCTCAATCATATGGTTGAAAGACGCGAACTAGCAATCAGGGTACTCTTGTATTTTATGTGCCGTCAAATTGTTTAATGCGTTCTTCGCCATTGGCAGCCAGCATATCGTTGAGCTTTTTGCCGATGGGGAGCAAGCAGGAGTTGGCAGCTTTCTGCTTCTCACCCCACTGTTCCAAGGTAAAGGTCGACATGCCGAGGATCAAACGCCCGTTGACGTTGTTGCCGAGCGCGATCAACATCTGTTTAGGCAGGGTATTGGGTTGCAACAACCAGCCGATGTGATAGTTCATCTGGTCACGGCGGGCTTGTGAATAATCAGGACAATTGGTCACCATCTGGGCAACCGCCTGAACCTCATCAGCCAAGGGGCCTGTCAGCGGTTCGGAATTGGCTATGGCGGTCATCCGGTTGATGAGGTCGCTTGATCCAGCAACGCCGGGTACCAAGGTGCCTTGCGGTTGTTCGATCTTATCCCCATTGAAATCCGACACATAAGTCGGCTGGCTGGGTGCCATACGACTTCTGATGGCGAAAACAGCGATGACCGCACTGGCGAGCAGAATGATGACACTGGCCGCCAATAAGCGTTTATCGGTTCTGCTTGCTGGCGGCAGTTTGTTAGGAAGCTTCATAAATTGCTTGGCTACTTACGCAGGGATAAGAGATATTGGTAAAGGGCTTCGCCGCCTGTGATGCTCAGTTTATTGGTGGCGTACTGATGCGCCGCGCCAAGTTTACCACCGGAGCGCATGAAGGCGATGAAATCACCGTCACTGAGGGTGTTAGTGATCAACGAAGGGCCTTTGTCGGTGCCTACACCGCCCTCACCGTGGCAGCTTGCGCAGGCCAAAGCGTCATAACGGGCTTTGCCCCGTGCCACGACTTCAGGATCAAGTCCAGCGTTTGCTTCGGCACTTGCGCTTTCAGCAGCTTGGGTAGCGACCGCTGTTTCAATAGCCGCGACAGGCGTTCGCGTCAAGAGTCGATAGGTCGGGATGATGGTCGAGGTTGGAATGGCTGTGGCAGAAGCACCGCCCCCGCCACAAGCCGCCAATATCAAAGCCAGCATTAACGAGACAATGACGAACAGAGAGGATGAAAGGGAGGGGTGTTTCATGTCAATTGTTCCTCGTTTTAAGCTATTGCGAACGGTTCGGGTCGAGTGCTTCTTGTAAGCCATCGCCGACAAATGAGAATGCAAGCATCGTGAGCGCCACCAAGAGTGTTGGGAAGAGCGCCAGATGATAATAAACGCGAATGGTATTACCGATACCGCCGCCGACCATCTTGCCCCAACTGGCCGTGGGTTCGGAAATGCCGATGCCGAGGAAGCTCAAGCCGGCTTCAGCAAAAATGGCTAAGGGAATGGCGATGCTGAAGTTAATCAATAAGGGTGAAATGGCGTTTGGCAAAATATGCCGCGTGATAATTTCGCGGCCAGTTGCGCCCAAAGCGCGGGCGGCGGTCACAAATTCTTTTTCGCGGTAGGTCAAGAACTGCGCTCGCGTGAGACGCGTCGATTCAATCCAGCCCGTGATACCGAGTACAAAAATGACGTTGGGCAGGCCGTTACCGAGGAGGCTCAATAAAAAGAGCGCAAACAGCAGCGGCGGAACGGCGGTAGCAATATCAATAACCCGTTGGATGCCGAAATCGACCTTGCCACCGAAGTAACCGGAAATCGAACCCAAGGGTATACCAATCGAGAAGGCAATGATCGGAACCAGTAAGCCAACGGTCATGGAGGTTCGGGCACCGTAAATCAAGCGCGATAGATAATCACGACTGGAGGTATCCAAGCCGAGCGGATGCGCAGGATCAACCCCCGGTAAAGTACTGGCGCGCAAGTTCAGAAAGACGCGGTCATAAGGGAAGGGTGTGATGACATCAGCGAAGATTGCCACCAGCAGCAAAATCGCCAGCACAACCAAACCGGCCATTGCCAAACGGTTGCGGCGGAAACGTCGCAAAGCGTCCATCCAAAGCGAACGCTGTACGATGGTTTCGCGCAAGGTGACAGGCGCAGCAGGTTTCACAGTGCCTTCAACGGTCGCTTTATTTTCCATATTAGCTGATCCCCGATCCGCTTATACGTACACGCGGGTCGATCAGTGTGTATAAAATATCCGTGATGAGGTAGGTGATCCCCCAAAAAAATGCAATCAACAGCACCAAACCCATAATCATGGGGTAGTCGTGTGAAAAGATGCTGGTCACGAAGAATTTACCCAAGCCGGGAATGCCAAATACGACTTCAATAAAAATCGAACCGGTGAGCAGGTTGGGTATTTGAGGCAGCAGCACGGTAATCATGGGGATTAAGGCGTTACGCATGACGTGGCGAACCATAATGGCACGTTCGCTCAAGCCTTTGGCGCGGGCTGTGCGAATGTAATCCGCGCCGAGCGCGTCCGCCACGCTAGAACGAGTGTAACGCGCTACCAGCGCTAAAGGAGCCAACGCATAGGTGATGACCGGCAAGAAATAATCCCATGATAACAAGGCAGGGCCGTTGGGCCACAACGGCGCAATAATCCATTTTTTAGGATCACCCCAGCCGTTTTGATAGCCAAAGATCAGCAGTAATAGGCTGGCGACAATAAAATTCGGCAATGTAATACCGAGCGTGGCCGTAAAGGTCACAAGGTTATCGATCCAGCTATTACGCCGGTAAGCCGCCACAATGCCCATAATCAAGCCTATGCCAAAGGATACCACGATGGTATACACACCGACCTGCAAGGTGACAGGCCATGTGCGAAGGATGACACTGATGACCGTCGGTTGGCCGGGAACGGCGAAGGAATAACCAAAATCGAGGTGTAAAACGCTGATCAGATAATTGATGTAGCGCTGGAATACAGGTATATCCAGACCGTATTTGCGTTGTAAATTGGCGAGTGCGACTGCGTCGTAGCCACGCTCACCCAAACTAAACGGCCCACCCGGGACCGCGTTCATCAAGAAGAAAACGACGGTTGCAACAGCAAAGAGTACGAAGAAGAGTGCGATGAGTCGCCGGATGATATAGCCTGTCATTGAGGCTCCTACAGCAGTGAAAAAACGATTTTAAAAACCAGTCGATCTATTTTATCAAGTTTAAAATAAAGCGTCGGTAGATTTTTTAACCTACTCTGACTATACAAGTTCATTTTTCAAAAAGGTTTGGTACGTCCCTCCGAAAAATCTTTTGAGAACTGTCTGTTTTATCTAAAGGAACGGGCAGAGGCGGATTATTTCCCACCCTGCCCGTTTAAGTGTGCTTTTAGAGCTTACTTATTGCGATAGGTCTTGAAATTGGCTACATCTTTGGTGATGTAGATTGAACCCCAGCACCAGTCATTGCCCCAGTGCCAAGCGCCTACGCCCTGAGCATCAGGACGGAAGCAGTCACCGGCGACATACGGTTGGAACAGGTCACCCAGAATGCGGTGATCAATGAAGATACCGCCGACATCCTCAACCAAGATCTTTTCGGCTTGCTTGTACATATCCAAGCGCTTGGCAGGATCACCCACCAAAACGTTGGCATCATTAACCAGCTTGTCGAACTCAGGATTTGCCCATGATTGACGACCTGTGGACACCCATACGCCCAACATGTTCGAGGGGTCGAGGTAGTCCATGCCGTAGCTGATGGCACCGAACTTAACGGTGGTCGGACGTGCCAACAAACCGTCCATGTAATCCTTCTGAACCATGTTGTTGGTGGTGATGGTGACACCCAAACATTGGCTGATCGAACCGGCGACGGCTACGAACCATGCCTGATGTGTATCATTTTCGCCACGTAGTTCGAGTTCCTGCGCCGGGAAACCTTTACCATCCGGGAAGCCCGCATCCGACAGCAGTTTCTTGGCAGCGGGACAGTCATAAGACTGAATATCCTTCAGCGAACCATCGCTATCCGAAGCAGGGAAGCCGGGAGCGAGGTACGAGTGGGCCGGAATGGCGACCTGTGCACCCATGACGTTCTTGACGATGGATTCACGATCAACCGCCTTGGCGAAGGCCAAACGAACATTCTTATCATTGAAGGGTGCGGTGAAGGTATCGAACAGCAGATAGTCGGTACGGAAATCACCGAAGTTCGGGCGATAGTTGGCGCTCAGAACCGGATCTTTGGAAATGACATCAAAGTCGGCAGTGCTAAGCTGTTGGTAATTGACCGTATCGATGTCATGATTTTGGAAGGCGAGGAAGCTACCATTTTGAAAGTCACCATAGAAGGAATTGAATTCTTTCAAAAATGGCTTGCGATAACCATTGTAGGTCGGGTTCGCAACCAGCTTGATGCTTTCACCCGGTTTGAATTCTGACAGCATGAATGGACCGGAGGAAACGCTGGTCTTCGGGTCCAGAATATAGTTAGGGCCGATGGTGGTCAGCGCCTTGGCCTGCATAGGTGCCCAGAAGTACATCATACCGGGTAGGTAAGGACGCGGGCCATTGGTGGTGACGACAACGGTGTTATCATCGGATGCGGTCACACCGATTTCGCTCGGCTTGACTTCACCGGCAACCGATTCCGACCAGTTCTTGATGGTGCCCTGCCACATCCACACGAAGTCATAGGCGCTCGAAGGAGTAGCCATATATTGATAGGATGCAACATAGTCATTAGCGGTCAAGGGGGTACCATCGCTCCACACCTGGCCGGGGCGAAGGTGGAAAGACCATGACAAGCCATCGGTTGACGATTCCCACTTTTCGGCTGCGCCGGGGATCAGGTTGAGGTTCTCATCCAAATTTACCAGCGGGTCGCCAAACATATCAGTGTTGCAGATGCGTGAGTAGACAGTAATAACAGACGAAAATGAAATTTGTTTAGCTGTTGCATCACATAACCCAGTATAAATTTGTTGGTCATATGGGGCGGCGTTTGCTGGCAAATCACGCCCGTAAACGTCTTTGTTTGCGTCCTGAGCACCTGCCATTGGCAAACTTACTGCGGCAAGTATGATTACCGCCGACAGGGCTATTAAAACTCCTGACAACTTACGATACATATTGGCCTCCTAAAAAAACCGTCCTTGAAAAAGTTTATTTACAATCATTAAGGATTGTGCAGTTTATATTACATCGTCGCGTGCCAGCGCGCAATCATTTCACCTCTTTAGCCTTAAGATGACGAAATTATTACAGTTAAATTGTTGACTTTACCTAAAAAATCTTATGCCATATGATATTCGCATTTGTGCGGATGTGCTGAAATGTTCGCGTTTGTTCGAGTCATCACAAATGGACAAGTGTGACAGGTCATGAGCAATCAATAATTTGCTGATAGACTCAGCCGCAAAAATCGGTTATAGTTCTATACGAAACTTCTATTTATGTAACGAAAGGAGACTTCCGATGTCAATACGCTTACAACTTCATATCGGCTTTGGATACGCTCCTGTGAGTGCCGCTTCGTAACGTCTGCCTTCGTCTCCTCACTCGTGCTTCAACCCTCGATATGACCTAACCTATTGAGTCTGCCTGACCGCTGCTTTTTCGCGCGTGGTTTCCGGCAGAGTAGCGACTTTTCAGTTTATGAACAGCCGAACAGGGCGCCTGCCTTGTTCCAAACACGAGTGAGTAACAACCGATATGTTTTCAATTCATCCGCGCAAACGTGACGCGCGAAATGTTTATCTCTTTTTTAGCGTGGGGATGTCGATCTGCTTCTCCATGAGCTTCTTGGTGATGATGGTATTCACCATTCAGACTGTTGGCCTGTCACCAATCCAATTGGTATTAGCCGGTACAGCGCTGGAAATCACCATCTTTATCAGCGAGATTCCCACCGGAATTATCGCTGATGTCTACAGCCGCCGACTGTCAATTGTGATTGGCTTTTTCGTCATCAGCGCGGCCTTTGTGTTTCAGGCTTTCTCACCGACTTTCGTGGGTGTGCTTCTGTTTAATATCGTGTGGGGCTTCGGTTATACCTTCACCAGTGGGGCAACCGAGGCGTGGATCATCGACGAAATTGGTACCGAAGAAGCCGGAGGTTTGTTCCTGCGTTCCAGCCGCCTGAGCAGTTTACTAGGGATCGTCGCCAGCATCACCGGCATCATCCTTGCTACCTTGCTGATCACGCTGCCAATCTTGGTGGCGGGTTTGTTGTTTCTGGTGATCGCCATCGGCATGGTTTTGTATATGCCGGAAACCGGATTTCATCCCACACCAGCCGAGGAACGTAGCACGTTCGGCCAGATGGCGGATACGCTGCGGGCGGGTGTGAAATTGATCCGCGTGCGGCCTATGCTGCTCTCCATTCTTGGTATCGGTCTTTTCGTCGGCTTGTACAGCGAGGGTTTTGACCGACTCGGTGATGCTCATTTGCTGCGGAGTTTTGTCCTGCCGGACTTTCATGGGCTGCCACCGGTCGTATGGTTGGGCGCTCTCGGTCTGGTGGGCAACTTGGTCAATGGTATCGCCACGCGTGTGATGGAAAAGCGCCTCGATATGAAGCGCGGTCAAACGCTAGCACGGGCCTCATTCGCTTTATCGGCGCTGTTAGTCGCCAGTTTATTCGGGTTTGCCTTGGCCGGGAACTTTGTGATAGCGGTGGTCATCAACATCGGCATCGGCACGATCCGCACCCTGCTCGGCCCGATCAACACCACATGGATCAACCAGCACATCGATTCGTCGGTACGGGCTACGGTCATCTCCTTGACCAGTCAGGTTGACGCGTTCGGACAAATCGTGGGTGGCCCACCCGTAGGTTTCATTGGTGAGCGACTCGGCATCCGGGCGGCTCTGATGTGCAGCGGCTTGATCTTGAGTCCGGTGCTGTATCTCTACAGCCGCATCATCCGTGCGGATAATCGTACAGCAGCGGCAGCAGCGATGGCTGTGGTTCAAGTACAACCCTCGGTGGAGGTGTAACCATGAACAATTTGAAATCTTTGTCTAAGGTAGGGGCGCACGGCTGTGCGCCCCACGACCTTGCGTCCCTACCAAACCCATTTGAATTATTGATTACCCTCGCAGCCGTTTTTGAAACGGAGGTTACATCGACATGACTGAAGCACAAACACAGTCGTTCATCGACCATAAGGCGATTGATGATCGCCAATTTTTGAACGCACGCATGAAGAAATTCCTGTCGTACTACCGCCCACATATCGGACTGCTGATTGCCGACTTGGCCTGTGCTTTCATCGTGTCGGGCATAACGGTGATCCTGCCGCTGTGCGCGGGCTATATCACCAAGAATGTCCTCGATGGCAGTAACCCCGATGCGCTCAACCAAATCTATATGATGGGCGTGGTGATGTTGGTGCTGGTGATTATTCTGACCATCTGTAATGCCTTTGTGGATTATCAGGGTCATATGATGGGCGCGAAGATGGAAAGCGATATGCGTGATGAGTTATTTGACCATCTACAAAATCTCTCGTTCAGCTTCTATGACGAACAAAAAACCGGCCAACTGATGACGCGCATCACCAACGATTTGTTCGCGCTGTCGGAGTTTTACCATCACGGGCCAGAGGATTTCGCCATCGGAGCCTTGAAGGGGCTGGGTGTGTTCATCATCCTTGCTCGCATCAACATTCAACTGACGCTGATTGTCTTTCTGTTTCTGCCGATCATCGCGGTGTACGCCGTTTACTTCAACAAGCGCATGAATATCGCCCTGCGTAAAAGCAAAGATCGCATCGGTGATATTAACGCGCAGGTGGAAGATACGCTGGCTGGCATTCGGGTGGTTAAATCCTTCACCAACGAGGCGATGGAAAAGTCCAAGCTGTCGTATGAAAACAAACGCTTCGTCCAAAGCCGGCGCGAAAGTTACCTGAGTGAAGCCTATTTCTTTAATGGGATGGATGCTTTCACCCAGCTCATCACGGTTGCCGTGATTATATTCGGTGGCATCGCCATCGTTCATGCCTCGCTGGATTTAGCCGACTTACTGACCTTTTTACTCGGTGTGGGCATCCTCATCGAGCCGATTAAACGCTTCATGAACTTCGCGCGGGTCTATCAAGAAGGCTCAACCGGATTTGCCCGTTTCATGGAAATTCTGGAAGTGCAGCCGGATATTCAAGATGCGTCGGACGCAATTGAACTGACGCGGGTTCAAGGCAACGTGGAATTTCGAGATGTGAGCTTCAAGTATAAGGAAGACTACAATTACGTCATCAAGAATATTTCGCTGGACATCAAAGCCGGTGAATATGTGGCGCTGGTCGGGTCATCGGGTGTGGGCAAGACCACACTCTGCTCGCTTATTCCACGTTTTTATGACGTGACAGAAGGCAAAATTTTGTTGGACGGCACCAACATCAAAGATGTGAGTACCCGTTCGCTGCGGCAGAACATCGGCCTCGTACAGCAGGATGTTTATCTGTTTGCGGGAAACGTGGCCGACAATATCCGCTACGGCAAATTGGATGCCACGCACGAAGAGATCATCGCGGCGGCTAAGAAGGCCAACGCCCACGACTTTATCATGGGGCTACCGAATGGTTATGACACCGATATTGGTCAGCGTGGCGTGAAGCTCTCAGGGGGCCAAAAACAGCGTTTGAGCATCGCGCGGGTGTTCCTCAAAGATCCGCCGGTGATTATCTTTGATGAAGCCACCAGCGCTTTGGACAATGAGAGTGAAAAGGAGGTTAAAGCTTCAATGGATCGCCTGACCGACAACCGCACCATGTTGGTCATCGCCCACCGCTTATCGACCATCCGCAACGCCCAACGGATTGTGGTGCTGACCGATGACGGTGTGCATGAAGAAGGTACACATGAGGAACTGCTGGCACAGAACGGTGTCTATGCCAATTTATATAACATGAATATGCAAGTAGAGATATAAGGCTGGAATAGATCGGTCTATCCGAATGAAACAGTCTTCAATAACGTTCGCAACAATCGAAATGGACACATTTGAACAGAATAAACGAACTACAAAAGGAAATGAACCCGATGACAACTCGCAATTATGATTACTATGGAATGGTTGCCTCCACATGGGATTTGGGGCGCAGTCATATAGCGAACTGGCCTGACCGCTCTTTCTATCTGGAAATCATTCGGCGGTATGGCGAACCTGTTCTCGATCTTGGCTGCGGAACAGGCCGTCTAATTCTTGATTATCTGCAACAGGGCATCGACATTGACGGGATGGATAATTCACCTGAGATGATTGCCATCTGCCGGGCCAAAGCGGAGGCGCTGAAACTGTCACCCAATCTGTATCAGCAGGAGATGCAGACGCTTGACCTACCGCGCAAGTATCGAACGATCATCGGCCCGTCGAGCGTTCTGCAACTACTTACAAATCGGGACACTGCTCTCGAAGCTGTACAACATTTATTTGCCCACTTACAGCCGGGCGGCGTGTTCGTCACGCCTTTCTATTTTGACTGGGCAGAAGGGGAACCGACGGATTACGATTGGCGATTGAGGTTTGAGAAAGTTCGACCTGAAGACGGCGCAGTCGTACGCAGTTGGGTACACAGTTGGTGTGAACCGGCTCGGCAGTGGTGGCATATGGAAGAACGCTTTGAGGTTGAACTGAACGGCAAAATAATCGACCGTGAAGAACACAGGCAGTCACCTGAACTGCGTTGGTATACACAGGCAGAAGCCCGCCAGATGTATCAGGAAGCAGGCTTTACCAACATTCAACTTTTCCACCAGTTTGAGTTGAATCCAGCCTCTGCTGATGATCGACAATTCTGTATGTTAGGCGTAAAACCCGAAAACTCGTCGGCATAACCGAGAGGGATGTGGGGAGAGTCTGAGACTCTCCCTTACAAACAAAATCAGTGATGTGGTGAATTAACTCGTGGTTTTGGGAGCGTTCAGGAACGCGCCAAAGTAAGCAGCCCAGTAGGTGAAGCCCTGACCGTTGCCGGTATGCAGCGGATTGGATGCGTCCCATTGGACGACATAGGTTTCGACCACATCGTTGGCATCCAGCGTCGAACCATCATGGAACTTCACACCTTGGCGCAGGTGGAATGTCCACTCGGTGCCATCAGTGTTGACATCCCAACTTTCGGCCAGCGACGGGACGATCTCGGTGCTGCCGACTTTGAAGGCCGTCAGCGACTCGAACATCTGCACGCAAGCGCGTGAGGTTTCGTCGTCCGAGTTATCGGCACAGTACAGCATAATCGGTTCCGCGCCTTGCATAAACACCAATTGGTCGCTGTTCGGATTCTTGGTGACATAGAACAACTCGCGGCGCAGTGGGCTGGCCTGTGCGCCTTCGATGCCAGCTTTGTAAGCGATAGCCGAACCACCGTGGGCAATCGGCACCATTGGCGCTTCTGATTGCACCAGTTGGTTGACCTTCAAGTAAGCGGCAGAGCGGGCTGCGTCATCAGTCGAACGTCCACCTTCGGCAACGGCTGCTTCGATGTCCTTATAATCCTTACCAAAGGAAGCAGGCGCACCTTGGAACCAGAAGCCGAAAAGGTTGCTCGCATCGGGATAATCCGCGCCGCCGCCCAACAGATGCAGCGGATACTTACCGCCGAGCGCTTCCGAAATGAACGTGCCAGATTCGACTTCCTGCACCTTGATATTGAAGTATTTGCCATCGCCGAGGCCGTTCAACTGTGCCTGTAAATCTTGGGCGATAACCGGCGGCTGCGGCAGATAACCACGCACCACATTACGGTAGCTGATGGTCGATTCAATCGGCAGCTTCACACCGTCATCTTTGGCGGCTTGGTCGAGCAAGTCCATCGCCTTCTGAGCATCCAGTTTATAACCGGTAACTTCCTTGCTATAGCCGAAGATGGCTTCTGGCAAGAGTTGGGTCGCCACGCTCGATCCCGGTGGGAAGAAGTTATCGACAATGCGCTGCGTATCAATGGCATACGACACCGCCTGCCGCACTTTGACGTTATCAAACGGCGGGAAGTTGTTGTTCATGGCGAGGTACAAGGTATTCAAACCCTCGCGCGTCAGCAGTTCGTAATCCGGATTGCTCTTAATCGCATCGAAGTCGTTGGGCGCGGGATTATCAAACACGTCGATGTTACCGGCTTGTAACTCGGTAAAACGCTGTGTCGCTTCGGGATTCCAGCGGAAAATCAGTGTCTTGGCCTTGGCTTTGTCACCCCAGTAATCATCAAAGCGGGTCATATCCATTTCGTTGCCACGATCCCACTTTTCCAGCTTATAAGGGCCGGTGCCAATCGGTGTGGTGAGCAGATCACCCTTGCCGCCGGTTTTTTCCAGATAATCCGAGGATTGGATACCGAACGCGTCCTGCACCACTTTAGAGGTAAAGGCCGGATCAGGGAAGCACAGTGTGAATTTGACCGTTGCCATATCCACTGCTTCGATGCTCTTGATTTCGCCGCCGTAGTCACAATTGGGCGCGGCCAAGGACATCAACTTGGCATCTTGTCCGGCAACCGGCATCAGGCCGATAGCCAACGCCGCCAAACTTAAACAACCTGCAAACCGAAATATGCGTTTCATAAAGACTCCCTAAAAACTTCAGGTCGAACTTGAATGAGGCGAGACGAGTTGATTTTTAACGATGTTGCCCTCCTTCATGACCAGCGCAATGTTATCCACATTTTCGAGTGAGCGCAGGTCAGCCAGCGGATCAATCTTGCTGATGACCACATCCGCCAGCTTACCCGTTTCAAGGGTTCCAATTTTGTCCTGCCAGCCCAAACATTCGGCGGCAGTGCGTGTGGTGGCGACGATCACATCCATCGGTGACATGCCCACGCCGTTCATCAAACACAACTCGCGCAGATTTTGTCCGTGCGGCACCACCGGCACATCGGTTCCCATCGCGATTTTGACACCGGCTTTATAAGCCTTGCCAATGCTCTCTTTGTGAACATCCAGCAGTTCACGGGCTTTACGCACACCCCATTCCGGCATGTTATGTTTAGTCTCGTGCATTTCCAAAATGCCGGGGATGGCGATTAAGGTTGGTACAAGGAAGGTGCCCGCTTCCAACATCAGATCAATGGCTTCTTGATCGAGGAAAATACCGTGTTCAATCGAATGAATGCCCGCACGAACCGCGTTTTTCGTACCCTGCGCACCTTGCGAGTGTGCCATCACTTTGGTGTGGCGGCGGGCGTTAGCTTCCTCGACAATTGCGCGCAGTTCATCCATTGAATACTGTGCGTCCTGCGGATCGTCCATCGGACTCATCACGCCGCCGGTCGTACAAATCTTGATAATATCCGCGCCCGAACGCAGGATTTCACGGACTTTATGCCGCACACCATCCACACCATCAGAGATCCCACTTGGACGACCGGGATAGGGGAACATCTCGTCTAAATTCGCGCCCGAAGGCTGCCAGTAGTCGATGTGTCCGCCAGTGGTACTCATCACGGTGATGCTGATTTGCATACGCGGCCCGACCACTAAGCCTTTATCGACCGCCATCTTCATGCCCAAATCACTGCCACCTGCATCACGGACGGTGGTGATTCCGGCCTCAACCGTGCGCTTCATGTTGCCGATGGCACGGAAAAAGTTGAGCGATAGCGGATCGGTCATCTCGCGCATCACATCAAAATCGTCGTGCCACATATGGACATGAGCGTCGATAAACCCCGGCAGAATATAACCGCCGCCCGCATCAATACGGGTAATGTCGCTGTCCGGCAGCTTAATTGAATCGGCACGACCCACCGCACGGATGCGTCCGTCTTCGATCAAAATAGCCGCGTCGGTGATGGGTGCTGCGCCTGTTCCATCAATGAGGGTTGCGTTTGCGATCAGGGTAAAAGCCATCGTGAGCTTCTCCTCAAATGCGGAAATAATTTGCGATTAATCGTTATGTTGAGAAGTCCACTATAACGCGCACCTTTCAAAACCGCTAAGTCCAACCCAATGGATAACCGTTATAAGTTCATGCTATTGGGCTTAGGCACCTATCTTTGCGTCCTTGCGCCTTCGCGCCTTTGCGTTAAAAATGTATTTTCACTTAGGCTAGAGGTTTGCGATAAACCAGAAAATCCGATTTTTCAGCCACCTTATCATAGAGCTGTTGGGCAGTCCTGTTACTTTCCTGTGTCAGCCAATAAACGCGGTTCGCGCCGCCTTCTTTGGCCCGTTCATAGACCGCGTTAATCAGTGCGCGACCAACGCCTTTGCCCCGCGCGGCTTCGAGGGTGAACAAATCTTGCAGGTAGCAGGTCGGGCCAATGGCAATCGTCGTCCGGTGAAATAGGAAATGGACGATGCCCAAAATCTGACCATCGCTCTCGGCCACCAGTGCATGTATCGGTTCGTAAGCATCAAAGAAGCGCGACCACGTCATCTGTGTGACGGCATCCGGCAAAGCGGTTTCGCCCTGTCGTCCATAGAAAGCGTTGTAGCCATCCCACAACGGCTTCCACTGTGGAAAATCGTCACGAACGATGGGGCGGACTAAAAGTTGGTCAGTCATCAGGCATCCTTTTGTTTAATCATTCATTTGCCGTTTTCTACAAGACATTATCCTGTAGCCAGTCTATGATGCATATGTAAATGTGAGACCAAACTCCGGTAAATCAGGAAGGAAAATTGATCATGGAGACAAATACGTCCAACAAGATAGAGAAAAAAGATCTCGTGATAACCCGCGTTTTCGATGCACCTGTGGAGCAAGTTTGGAAAGCGTGGAGCAATACGGATGATGTTATGCGCTGGTGGGGGCCGACCGGCTTTTCATGCCCAATGGTGAAAATCGATTTCCGTGAGGGCAGCACATCGCTTCTCGCCATGCGTCCACCGAAGGAATTCGGTAATGAAGACCTGTATAGCATATGGACTTACCGCAAAATCGTGCCGATGGATCGCATCGAATATATCCACAATTTAGCCGATAAGGACGGTCATAAAATTAATCCGGTTACGATTAATATGCCGCCGGATTTCCCGCAAGATCAGCGCCATACCATAACCTTTAAGGTATTAGGCGCTAACCAGACCGAATTGACCGTGACCGAACACGACTGGCCTGTTGGGCAAATGGTAGAGATGTCAAAGATGGGCATGGAGCAGTGCCTCGATAAAATGGCTGCAATATTCGCCGGGTAATCGACTGCATAGCACCACCGCTGCGGGCTGTTTATACTTTGGGCTAACCTATTGGCACAATGGAGCGTTTCTTTATATGGAGTCTACAACTCACACGTCCAATCCATTTCAGATCGCTATTGCTCAAATGTCGATTACCGGAGATGCACGCATAAACGGAAATAAGGTTCGCCAGCTTATGCATGAAGCCGCAGCCGGTGGTGCCCGCCTCATCCAATTTCCTGAAGGCACCTTATCCGGCTACGCCAAGAGTCCCATCCAAAGTTGGGCAGAGGTCGATTGGGACATTCTGCGCGAAGAACTGGAAGCCGTCATGCGTTTGGCTGCCGAACTCAAACTCTGGGTCGTCCTCGGATCAGCCCATCCGCTGACAGCACCCCATTGGCCGCACAACAGTTTGTATATCATCTCGGATGAAGGCCAGATCATCAACCGTTATGATAAACGCATCTGCTCGGCAACCGAGGTCAACCGTTTTTACACCCCCGGTTACGAGCCAGTTGTCTTCGATGTAGACGGTTTTCGCTTCGGTTGTATTATTTGTGTCGAGATTAATTTCCCGCAGCTCTTCATCGAATACGACCAGCTCGGCGTGGATTGTCTGCTGCTTTCGGCCTATCCCGAGGATGAAATCTTCTACATCAAAGCCCGTGCCTACGCCGCTATTCATAACTATTGGTTGGGCTTATCGGTGCCTTCCGAAAGGGTTCATTTGATGCAGTCCGGTTTGATTAGCCCCTATGGGATGCCGCTCAAACATATGACGACCCGTGAAGGACTGGTCATTGATACGATGGACAAGAACGCGCCGGAACTGGATATTCCACTCTGCAAAGCGCGTCCGTGGCGCTCAAGCATCGACACCAACAACAAGTATAAAACGCGCCACCTCAACGATCCACGCAGCACCAACCGAACTTGCTTATGAAGGCGTTGTGACAAGGTGTAGGGACGCGATATATCGCGTCCGTTATTCAACAAATAAAGGAGCTTAAACGGCTTTATAGCATTTTCTCGAAGCAGCGGCTCAGAGGTTCATTCACATAAATCCCGTAGCAGGGAATCGGTTCGTAACCGGATGCCCCGTATAAGGCGAGGGCTTCAGGGTTGCGGGTGCCGGTCTCCAAGCGCACTTTTTGAAAACCGAACTCGCGTGCCAAATTTTCCAACGCCGTTAAAATCACGCGAGAGATGCCCTGCCGCCGTGCAGTCGGACGCACGAACATGCGCTTGACTTCGACGGTATCATCTTCATCCATCGGGCGTAAGGCTCCGCAACCTACCGCCTCGTCATTGAGCCAAGCCACGACAAAGGCCGCCCGTGGGATTTGGACATCGGCTGGTTTGAAGGCACCTGCACCGTCGCCACCGTGCGAATTGGGATAACGTCCGGCGAGTTCTGCCGAAAGGTCGCGGATGAGTCCGGTGGCTGACACGCTGGTTGGATCTTCTTGCGTAATACGGATGTCGCTCATGTTCAATCCCCCGTAATAATGCTGAACCGCCTCAGCCCATATCATACTCAGGAAATGGAAAATGGGTGATGTCCGTTTGGGAGAAATAATCACCATCTTTTCGAGTCGTTAACGTGTCACCGCCGCCGTTGGTGTGAAGACGATCCGTTGGCTGCGCGGCGCGGGTACGTTCCAAGTGGCTTCAACCGCGGACAGTGGTACAGCCTTGGCATTTACCGTCAGTCTGCCAGCAGCGAGTTCTGCCACCAGCGCGGGCAGTTCCGCCACAATATCCGCCGTTGAGATGGAGCCTTGTCCACTGCCCAGAATACGAAAGTTGGCAGCGCGTAATAACTCCGAACGCAGCGCAATCGTCGTGCCAGCCATTGAGCCAATATGAATCCAGTCGATGGCACGGTCACGCTCCGAACGCCGCATGAGCAGCGCGGGCATAATCAATTCGGCGGGCTGTCCCCACACATAATCAATCACCACATCGACATCCGCCGCCGCTTCGCCCACTTGAGTCGCCATTTCTTCAGGATCACCGGCCATGCTGACAACGCTATCCGCACCCAAATTAGAAAGTGTATTGAGCAAGTCGGCATCACGACCCGCCGCAATCACCTGACTTGCCCCCAAGCGTTTGGCAATTTGGATCGCCATCTGTCCCGCGCTGCCAGTCGCTCCAAGGACCAGCACACGCTTTCCGGCCTCGAAAGTGATGCGTTTCCGCAGCGCCAACCATGAAGACATGGCCGGATTCATGGCTGCCGCCACCATAACCGGATCGACTCCATCGGGTAATGGCACACTTTGGCGATAGTCGATCACCGCTTGCTCAGCCATTGTGCCCAGCGCTGTATCCGGTGCGACAAAATACACCAACTTCCCATCGGGCAAGCGACCCACACCATCCACACCGGGGATTAGCGGCAGCTCTTGGGTGCTTGTATAATGCGAACCCGACGCTCCGGCGCGAACGCGAGGATGTAAACCCGCAGCCAACACATCCACGACGATTTCATTTTCCCCTTTAGCAATGGGGTCATCAAAGGATTCGTAGCGTGGCGCATGGTCAAAAGAGCGAACGACGGCTGCATACATAGGAAACTCCTGACGTGACAAGTAGTTTGTGACACAAACAATATAGTTTGTATCACAAACAAAGTCAAGTGGAATTTAATTTATGGCACATAACACCCCATCCCAAGACCTGACGATTGTGGATAGTCTGGTCCAGTTATCGTTTCTGATTCAGGCGGTTTTACTTCGGATTGGCACGGCTCACGATGTCTCGATTATCCAGATCCGTTTACTCGGTGTGCTGCGTGATCGTGAACCGGGGATGATGGAACTGGCAAAATTTCTCAACCTCGATAAATCGAGCGTCACCGGTTTGGTTGATCGTGCCGAACGGCGGGGATTGGTTCAACGTACCACCACACCCGAAGATGGTCGCGCTATCCGCGTCAGCGTCACCGCAAACGGACGCGAACTCATCGCCGAAGTGACCGCTGAAATCGAAGGCGAGATTCATACATTGGTCGCAGGACTGAGTGATGATGAACGGAAGCAAATGACGGCTATTGCCTCACGCATTTTCGCGGCTCAGTGATCTTATTGTCGGATTAGTTGTGGGTCATTACCACACATACGGAATAATGCGGTAATGGACTTTCTGGCGGTAGGCATCATAGCCGGTGAGGTTGGTGGCGAGAAACTTTTCTTCCTCAACCGCACGGAAAGCGATAACGACTATCAACAGCAGCGGAAACGGCAAGGCCACCCACGAGGCCAAGGCCAGCGGTGTAAAAATCAGCAATAGGCCAGCGCCCATATACATCGGATGTCGCACGATGCCATATGGCCCTGTGCTAATCACCTTCTGGTCTTCCTTGACTTCAATAACCGCGCTGGTGTAGGTATTTTCTCTGAACACGCGGAACACGATATAATAGCCCAAAGCGACAAACACATCACCGATAATGCTCAAAACGGATGGCACATTCGACCAGTGATTGCGAAAGTCCAATCCGGCGATGATGAAAGTCAGCATGAAGAACAGGCTGGCGAGACTTTGGATGACCTTCTGCGTCTTTTCAACCTCAGCGGTTGGCCCAGCGGCCACGCGGCTTTCTAACAATTTTTGATCATATTTGACCAAGTACAGCGTGACGAACAGCGTCGAAATCCCGAAAACCGCGATATAAAGCCACGCTTGCCAATAACTCAAGGAGCCAGCCGACGCGAATAGAATCGCTCCCAAAAATACCAGCAGAAAGATCAGGCCACCAAACGATTTCGCGAGTAAGTTGTTCATATTTTGTGCTTCCAGTCACTTACCGTATCTACAGTTTATGCTTATTTGTAGCTTAAATATCCTACAATGTAGGATATTTTGCAGGTAACATGTAACTTTAGGGGAAAGAGTCAGGGGTTCAAAATCCCTGTGTTTACGCGGTACTGCTATAAAATCCGGCGCGTACTTTGACATCATTGAAGTTGGGATAATCATACTCGGCCATCAGTTGATGCAAGCTGATCTCGCGGCTGTGTTCCATGCCGATCAACAAATCACCTAGCACAATATCCACCACCAGCAGCATCCGCCCGAAGTTTTCGTATTGACCTTGCAGCGCCGCGAACAACACCGCGAACACACGGTCACGCAGCTCGGCATCCATAATGCCGCTTCCCGGCCAACTGACCGTCCATTGATCGTGGTAGGTGCCGATCCTCAGCACATCCAAGCGCAATGTTGCCAGTTGGGAAATAGCGGCCTTGCGATCTTGTGCATCAACCAAACGGTTCGTTCCCCGATAGGGCGCGTTCGGGAGCTGTACGTACATTTGTCCCGGCGCGGTCAGTTCCACCATGCGGAATAAGCTGCGCCCCGTCAACCCCAATCCAGCACCTAATGACAGCGCACACTTCCGGTAATAACGCACCCTTGCCGCGTCATCCGCATGTTTATCAATGCGCCACAGCAGCGACAAAAAGTCTCCGAAATCGAGTGGCAAACGCGGCGGTTCATCTGGCCCGTAAGTCGAGGTCAATTGGGAAATACGGTTGCGTTCGGCTGGATTTGGCATAATAGCTTTTTGATGATGCTAGGGGAGCGTCAGATACTCCCTAACGTAAAGATAGTCGAGCCACACTCACCTAAACAATGCTATGAAGGTGGATAACAGAATCTATGGAGACTATACAGCAGATTGGGGTATCCGCCAAGCGAAAGGGTGACAAGTGGACAAAATCAAAACAAGGCTCAATGGCCTTTAAATGTCGATCTTATGAGAAGTGTGAAGCGGTTATTCTTTACCGAGAATGGCTTCCATCAAATCATCCAGCGTAATCTCTTCCGCTAATGACTTGGCATCCACAATCGCGCGTGGGCAAAGCTCAGTCTCAAGGCCGGTATAAATTTCTTCGGCACGAACGCGGGTGGTCTGGCGCATCGGATATTGCATCGCTATCGTTAATATTTCGACAGCGCGTTCCTTCTCGCCCTTATCGACCATCACTTCGGCCATTTTGATCAGTGTGTCCATAATCATGAGCAGTGCTTCATTCTTCATCGCGATTCGAAGCGTCTTGTGAAAGCGCTCAAGCGAGGGATCGTTATAAGTGTCCATCATTGTATGAATACCATTATTGAATTGACATATTATAACATATGCCCGTTCCCTTGCGACAAACTTACATTAGGGAACAATGATACTCATGATCTGAAATATTAGAAAAAGTTAAGGGCGGCTTATCGCAGCCGCCCTCAACAACGATGAACGAGACAGAATTACAGGTTCTTGACCAAGTTCGAGAAAATGTTACCAATGGCCGGGCCAAGCAGCGCCAGAATGACGATGACGACGACGGCGACCAGAACCAAAATCAGAGCGTATTCGACCAAGCCTTGGCCTTCTTCACGGGGCATGTACAACATGAGAACTTCTCCTGAATGAATTGAATAAACGACTATCATTACGATAGCATCAATATCAATTGTACGTCAATACGTTAAGAATTAAGGATTCGCAAAATAGTACTATTTTCCCCCCAAGCCAAATAAAAAGAGACAGCCAAGCTGTCTCTAAGAAGTCAATCACAGTTAATTAAAGCTTTCTGACCAAGTTCGAGAAAATATTGCCAATTGCCGGACCCAGCAGTGCTAAAATCACGATCACAACCACTGCCACCAACACCAGAATGAGTGCGTATTCAACCAGTCCTTGACCCGCTTCACGGGGTTGATAAATCATGCGGTTACTCCTAAATAATGGAAATTGGAACGATAAAGGAACAGATAAAATCCTTAATAGACCAATGGTAGCATGATTTTAAAGTATGGGTCAACCAACAAAATTAACGCTTTAACAATTCTGGGCTTATTTGGTATTAATCGAGTTTGGGAATCGCGTCGAGGTGGGCATCTAGAGCCGAAAGTGCTTTTTGCACATCGGGTTTTTGCAACTCAGGGGCTTCGACCATGCGTGAAATCCAGTAGCGGTCGTTCAGATTGGTGGCGTACAGCGTGGCCTGAACACCACGTCCCGTCCCAGCACGCACCAGCGAGGGATATTCTTCCACCGCATGAAATTTGAGGGTCATCAAAGCCGTTTCGAGGTTCATCTGCCGCCCATCCAAGCGCAGCTTCACATTTTTGCGGGTGGCTTGGTCAACACCATTCAGGTTAGCTGCCCGCAGGACGTTATCGACTAAGATGGCATATTGGCTAATCCACGCCGCTAGTGGCGAAGACGGAGTCGTGGGCGCGGTATAAGGCTTGCCTTGAAGAGTCATCTGGAGCGCACCCCGGAAGGCGCGAAAGTAACGGCGCAGCATCAGCATTAACGCTTCCAGTGACGGCGGATATATTCCACACCCGCACCGACCAGCACCACCATCTGCACACCCAGCGCGATGATCAACCACGGTGGCGTACTGGATGTCGGCGGCAAAACACCTGACTCCATCACCACGGGCGCACCCGTACTGACCATCGCGATTGATTGGTTGGTCGTCGGACTGGGAGCCGAGGTGGGTTGGAAAGCCACCATACCATCCGGCACGCTGTTGGAGGTAGCAACCATCACCACGGCGGTCAGCGTGGGTTCAATTGTGGCCGCGTTCGCTGCTGGATCGGGTATCAGGCTGAGCGTTTCTTCGGGATACGGAGTCGGGATATTGGAATTCGGGGTCGCGGCGGCAGGATCAGGCGAACCGTTCGCAACCGGACTATCAGGTGTCGGCGTGAAAGTTCCAGCTTTGGGCGGAACGAGGAAGATTTGGCCTTCCTTCAGCTTACGGTAATCGGCCTCCGACATGCCGTTGAGCGCCAACATACGCGGAATGTCATCCCATGTATAGCCGTAAATCAGCGCGATTTGCCCCAACGTATCACCCGATTGGATTTGATGCTCGATATTGCCATGTGCATCCACACCCACCACATAAGAGGGTGGTGCTTTGGGCGCATCATCGGCAGAGCCTTTTCCACCAACCGCTGCCGGTGGCACATAGGCTGGCCCACCCGGATCACCAAACACGATGACGAAACTGGTTCCCGCCGCGCCATGCCCGACCGCCGTACCCACTTCTTTATAACGGGTGTTCACGAGTCCGGCATAGTGGATGGGCGAATTCATAAAGAACGTCCATGCGTTGTCGGCTTTCGCCATGCCACCGCAGTAAATATTCTCGCCGACCCACTCGGTGATATAACCCGCCGCACGGGCACGGCTGGCCGGATTCGATCCGTCAGGATGGGTATGCGCAATCGCACAGCCGTTATCCACCAACCACTGCGCTTGGCTCTGGGCGGCGGCTGTCAACGAACTATTGACCGTATAGGCAGGTAATCCCTTGCCGCTGCGAAGAGCATTCATCCGTTGCACAAGTCCACCATCATCCTGCGCACTTGCAATACGGCTGAAGCACAACAGCAGAAAGAGAATAAATGTTGTTCTTTTCATAGCGCCATATTCTATCACAACCTATAGGCATCAAAAAAAGCCTGACTTATGACCTAATTTGAAGGCTAATCAATCTTCAATCGCTCCTAAAGCGAACAACGTCGCTTTTTGTGTCACGGTCAAGCCTTGAATTCTAGTGATGTTCAGCCGTTCGTAGGGTCGGTCACTCCGCAGCGTTTGCAAGTGCTGACCGCTTTGTATATCCCAGACCATAATCGCGCCGTCGTTACCACAGCTTGCCAACTTCGTCTTGTCGGGACTGCGTCTAAGAGACTGCACTGCCCCCTGATGAGCTTCGCCCACTTGTATATAGGCCCCGCTCTGCATGTTCCACCAGTTCAGGCTGCCATCATTGTCCCCACTGATGATCGTTTCCTCACTCGAACCCCAAGCCACTGCATTGATAATTCCTGTATGCCCACCCAACCGATGCAGAAGTTCTCCTCGCACCACATCCCATACGAACAGTTCGCCACCCTCTTGACCGCCACCCGAAGCCAACCACCTTCCATCAAGGCTCCACGCCACGCTTTTGACCGCGCCCCTGTGCCCCTTGAGACTCTGGATCAGCTTACCCTCAGCACTATCCCATACATACA
>JACDGI010000422.1 GCA_013821665.1 Anaerolineae bacterium | reverse complement strand
GTGTGGTGGTCAAGGTCGCCGTATCAGTTGCCGTCGCGGTAGCGGTTACACTTGGGGTAATCGTCGCCGTAGCGCTCGGTTTGATGACCGCTGCCGCCCTAGCGGTCGCACTGGCTATATGTGTTGGCACAGTCGTGCGTGTGACACTGGGCACAACCACGACCAACGCAGTGCTGGTCAATGTGGGTGCAGCACCGATATTGTTGTTATTTTGCAGCGCGATAAGCACTAAGGCGATGATGGCAATCGCCGTGACAAGTCCTGCGATCAACGGCCAACGCAAACCTGTCCGTTTGGAAATTGGTTGTAGAGCCGCCAGCGCCAGCCGTTGGTCGGTGGGCGTGAGTTTGGTCGCCACATCCGGCAGGGGTTGGGTAACGGTCATCTTGGGCGGGGTGCCTGATGCGCGGCTGACCTCGAAGGCTTGCATGGTGGCATCAATTTGTTCGCGCTGGCTTTCCCGTTTGGCCGCTGTGACATCGCGGTTTGCCAATGCTGACAGCTTCAGCATGGAGGTCGTGGCGGTACTCGAAACATGCAGCGCCTTCGCCAGATCATCCACAAATTCGGTGGCGGTGGCATAGCGATCTTCGGGTTGTTTCGCCATCACCCGCGCGAAGACCGTATTCACCTCCGGCACGAGCGAGGGATCAAACTGGTTGATGTTGGGTATGGGGTCACTGATGTGCTTGAAGATGATGCTGAGCGGTGTCTCGCCTGTATACGGCAGCTTTCCAGTCAGCATCTGGAAGGTCAGCACACCCAATGAATAAATATCGGCGCGGCTGTTCAGACCATCCACGCCCATGCCCTGTTCCGGTGACATATAACCCGGTGTGCCCAGCGCATAACCACTTTGGGTCATGTCCTGTCCGGCTTCAATGGTGCGGGCGATGCCGAAATCCGTCAGGAAGGCGTTGCCATCCTCATCGAGCATGACGTTGCTGGGTTTAATATCACGGTGGATAACATTGTTGCGGTGGGCATAATCGAGTGCGGAGGCCACCTGCCGCAGCATTTGGATGAGTTCTTC
This sequence comes from Anaerolineae bacterium, assembly GCA_013821665.1. Taxonomy (GTDB): domain Bacteria; phylum Chloroflexota; class Anaerolineae; order Aggregatilineales; family Phototrophicaceae; genus CFX2. Next base: position 6,101 of record JACDGI010000422.1, on the reverse strand, counting down.
GTGGGGTATTTTGCCCTTGTCGAGAATATCTTTGAGCGTACCGCTGTCCAGATAGCGCATGACAATATAGGGCGGATCGCTGGTCGCGTCGTAGTCGTAAATCGGCAGCAAATGAGGATGCACCAGCCGCGTCAGCAGCCGTGCCTCCCGTTGGAAGCGTTCTAAGCTCGCGTTATCAAGAGCGATGGCGCGGTGAATGATTTTGACGGCTACGAAACGGTCAAGATTTGGCTGGTAGGCACGAAAAACAGTTGCCATACCGCCTTTGCCGATTTCTTCAAGGATTTCGTATGGCCCGATGCGCTTACCGATCATACCGTAACCTGAACCTAGCCGAACAATCCGCGTAGTTTATCATATCCAACTGCGGACTGCATTCAATGTAATTTATATTCAAACCGAACGTTTATTTACTGTATTGTCTTACCCCGCGCATACCGCCGCATCAGGGAACAACTTCTTGGCATAGGTATCCATATTCTTGGTGTCGGTCGTCGGGAACATCAGGAACAAGGTCAGCACGCGGCTCTCATCAATGGGTTTGATCCAGTAGCGCACGCTGAAGCGGTTGCTGGCCTGTACCACATTGAACTGGTGTAAGGTCACGTCTTTAAGCTGGCAGTTGCTGACTTCCACCATACCTTGATAGTTGGCAAATACGGCTTTGAACCAATCGTCTGTAAACACCAGCGGAATCTGATCAGCCTGAATGGGATTGTCAAAGTGGATGTAACCCAAATAGGCTAGGCCGCTGATGGCATCATCACGCCATTCGGCAGTGGTACGACCCGCTTCTTCTTTGGCGCTCGTCAGCCATTGCGCTGGCTCGAAGACATTATCGCCATAGCTCAGCACCGTATAAATTTCCCGCGTGGGTTTATCCTGTGCGCGGCCTACCAAAACCGCTCCACCGAGCAGAACAATGAGGATGAATAATCGCTTAATCATGGTAAGCCTTTCTGATGATGCTGGGCAAAAATACTTAACTGTGCTTTGGATACGATTATCAAATCGGTCAATAAAGACGGACGGGATATATCCCGTCCCTACATTCTCACCTAGAATCATATCTGATATTCAAATCGCAATTTTCAGACAGCTTTTGATGTTACGCTAGAGTTCGTGTTATTTTGTAGGGACACGATATATCGTGTCCGCCGAAAAACAACCGCACTCAAACCTCTAGCAGCATACATCCCAAACCGGATGGTTTCTATTGTAACCGCGTCTGCTCTTTAGCGCCCACCCAGACGGAAGCCGTCCGCCACCGACCACGGCGAATACACATCACCTTCGCTGTTTGCCGCCAAAGTCGCACCACGCACAGGGGCATCCACCCGCAAAAAATCGCCCAGTGCCGCCGCGATCAGTGCTATATCAGGCAGCGGATCAGCTTGCGGCAGAAGTTCATCCAAGTGTGCGTCCACAAAATGGGTATCAACCTCGCCCGCCGCGAAGGTCGGATGTGCCAGCAGCGCCATCAGAAAAGTGCGGTTGGTGATCGTTCCGAGTGCTACCGTTTGCGCCAGCGCGTTTTGCATCCGTTGGATAGCTGCTGTACGGTCAACATCATGCACAATAATCTTGGCGATCATCGGATCATAATGGATACCAATTGCATCGCCCGATTGTACGCCAGAGTCCACTCGAATCCCCGGCCCATCGGGTGGGATAAATCGCACAAGGGTACCGACTGCGGGTAGGAAGTTATTGGCTGGGTCTTCGGCATACAAACGGCATTCGATGGCATGTCCCCGTTGGCTGAGATCCGCTTGTTTGAAGGGCAGAGTCTCACCCGCCGCCACTTGAAATTGCAGCTTCACAATATCGAGTCCGGTCACCATCTCCGTTACCGGATGCTCGACTTGTAAGCGTGTATTCATTTCGAGGAAATAAAAATCACTCTGCGCTGTGACGATGAACTCGACCGTGCCAGCGTTCACATAGCCGACGGCTTGGGCTGCTGCCACGGCTGCCGCACCCATCTTATTGCGCATAGCATCATCCAGCAGCGGGGATGGTGACTCCTCAATAATTTTCTGGTGGCGGCGTTGGCTGCTGCACTCACGCTCAAACAAATGCACGGTGTTGCCATGTGAATCGGCCAGCACTTGAATCTCGACATGATGTGCTGCTTCGATGTAGCGTTCCAAAAACACGCGCGAGTCACCAAAAGCATTGCCGGCTTCGCGCCGCGCACTCGTCAATGAGTCGATCAAATCGTCGGGTTGGGTGACGATGCGCATCCCCTTACCACCACCACCACCGGAGGCCTTGACCAGTACCGGATAACCGATGTCTGCCGCCGCTTTGATGAAAGCCGCATCATCCGCGTTTTCGCTCTGGAAACCGGGCACAACCGGAACACCCGCCTGCTGCATCAAGGCGCGCGCCGCTGTTTTGCTGCCCATCGCCCGCATGGCATCCGCGCTCGGCCCCACCCACGTCAAACCAGCCGCGACGACTGCTGCCGCGAAATCCGCATTCTCGGACACGAACCCATAACCGGGATGCACACAGTCGCAGCCGGTTGCTTTGGCCGCTTCGATGAGTTTCTGGGCGTTGAGGTAACTTTCAGCCGGAGATGCCGCGCCCAGTAAATAGGCTTCATCCGCCAGTTGCACATGCCGTGCGTTGGCATCGGCTTCCGAATAGACGGCTACGCTGGCGATACCCAATTCGCGGCACGCCCGAATAATCCGCACCGCGATTTCGCCCCGGTTGGCAATCAGACATTTATGCAGATTCATATAAAATTAGCTTGCCTTGTATGGTTCCCTCCCCTGTATACGGGGGAGGGTTAGGGTAGGGGTTCTGAAAGCTCATTTCACCTGACCCGTAAATTCCTTCTGCGTGTCGGGATCAGGGTAGACATTGCCGGAAAGGAAGGACAAACTCGCCCATATGCCGCGTGCATGTCGATAAAACAGCAGGATAAACACGATGTTAAACGTCACCCAGAACGTCAATTGAAAGGCGAGGGATGGCGCGAATAAGGCTTGGGTGATGATGTAGCCACCCATCGACAGGACTTCGGCACACACGAGATTAATCATGGTGCCGCCAATCGATTCGCCCTCACGCCGTTCGTAACGCACTCCGCAGTAGGGGCAGGTTTCATCCATCGCAAACAAGCCGTGGAACATGTGGCCTTGTTCGCAGTTAGGGCAGCGCAGCCGCAGCCCGACGAATAATTTGTGGACGGTGTAACCAATCTCCATGCTGTTTCACTCCTGATTCCGATAGGGAATCACGTATTGCGCCAAAAGTTTACATTTCGGCAACATCATTTTACAACTTTCGGCGTAATCTAACGATATACACAGAAGGCCAATAAGGAGGTAAACATCATGTTCTGGTTGTGGCGTTTTCGTGAACGGATGATGGCGCGGCGTATGGCACGTCGCATGATTAATCGCCGGATGATGCGGCGGCGTTTTTGGTAATACATCATCTTTTATAAGGGCGACCACTTGGTCGCCTTTGTTCTTTTTTCCATGACACCTATTGAGTTGCTCGTGAGAAACCAGATAATATGGAGGTTCGTTTAAGAATATCACTCAAAAAGATGTGAGGAGCGAACTTAATGAACCTAAAAATTCTCCAGCAAGTTGTGGAAATGAACATACCAGTCAACTTGCGCGTCCACCTTTACGACATTATCGTGAACGGAAAACGACACGAGGCTATCCGAAGAGCATTTCACATTACCCACTTGAAACTGGGAGGGCGCGTAGAAAATAATCAGGGCAAAGATATTGGCGGAGCGTGGATTGATTATGCGTGGAGTGCCGAAATCTGCGGTTGGCTGCCACATGGTTCGATTATCATAGGTGTGGTCAAGTATCGGAGCTATCTTGATCGAACAAATGTCATGCACGGCATTCTGCTTATCCCGAAAGACTTGCATGATTATGAATCTTTTGTCGGTAGCGAACCATTGCGCTCTGTGGAGTTACCGAGTTTGAACGATCCAGTAAAGAATGCGATTTTAGATTTGAATTTGTTTGAAGCGAAATCTCCAATCGCACCCGGCAACGATTCTGAGGTAGCAATTGTTGAACTCACGATACACAACCACAATGGTCGTCGTCAAATAAAATACCTTGGTCAAAAGTTTGAAGACCCTACATGGATTGCTCTCGCGAAAGTTATGACTGAGATGCTTGAGCAACTGCGTCAGCTTTACAATGATCCTGAAATTGATAATTATCTATCAGCAGGAGTACAACCGGAATTTGAGTAAGCCAAAACTTTTATTTCAACGACTGTTCACCAACCCAAACTGAAAAACCAAAACAGTCTCATTGGTCATGCTCTTGTGCACCCGAATCGTCCACACGCACATATCTGATCAATTTTTTCTCTACACCAGAATGAGATAAATCCCTTTTTCGCGGATTTGTTCGGCGGTGTCGGAATCGAGGCCTGTATCGGTCACTAGTGTATGGATGGCATCTAAGGAAACCACCTGTACCAGCGCCGACTGCTCGAATTTGCTGCTGTCGGTGATGACGATCACATGATCGGCAATCGACAAATAAGTACGGAACAACTCGGCTTCTTCCGGTGTCTCAGCACTCAGGCCACGCCCCACCGAAATACCCTTCGTCCCAATGATCACTTTATCCACTTGTAACTGCGCCAGAACAGAGCGCGACAATGTGCCACGCACGGCTTGTTCTTCGGGGTCAATTGTGCCGCCCAGCATAATTACTTTGTGCTGTCCTTGTTGCAGCAGCTCGTTGATGACCAACAGCGAATCGGTCACCACCGTTAAATCATGATGCTGGTGGAGTTGGCGGGCGACACATAAACCCGTGCTGCCACCTGAAAGCAGCAGTGTTTCACCATCTTGGATGAGCGCTGCGGTGGCGAGGCCGATACGCTCTTTCTCCTCGATATGCGTCTTCTGGCGCAGCACAATTGGGATTTCGCGGGTGGCGACACTTTGCAGCCGCATGACACCCCCATGAACACGCTGCACTCGGTTCTGGGCGGCCAGCGCAGCCAAATCACGACGGATAGTGGCATCACTCACGTCAAAAAGTTGGCTGAGTTCAGGCACGGTTAAGCGGCCTCGCTCGGTCACGAGTTTGACGATGTGGTCTTGGCGTTCCAACGAGAGAAAATCGGTGTGAGTCATGGGTGTGTTCCGTCAAAGCTTGTCTGAATATTCATGTGAATGGTTAAAATGGCGGACGGCATATATGCCGTCCCTACGCAAAAACCGTATTTATAGAGATATTTTGGATTAATCCTCATGGATGTAGGGACGCGATATATCGCGTCCGGCATTCTGATTCTAATTTTCAGATATGTTCTAGCGAACGTAATTATTGTAAATATTGACAACCAATTTGTCATGACTATACCAAAGAACCACCCGAAAATGTGTAAATAATGCTCATATACGCGCAGTTTTAGTTGAAATCAGCATGAAAATTTGCACATTATTCCGAAGTACGCATAATATAAGCACAAATGAGCAGCTATATGAGCATATCTGAGCCGCCGAGACACTGAAGCAAGTCAAAGTAAGTGCTGCGAAAATGACTTACTCATTGGCTTGGTTCCCTCCATCGCTTGCGGGGGAGGGTTAGGGTAGGGGTTCTTCGCATTACTTTATTTGTACCGCCGAGAAATTGTTATATGAGCCAAACCGATTTATCGCTGAATGATTTTAAACCCAAGCCGCGTTTATTCGTCAAAACGACCGAAGTACTCACGCCGCGTTTTCCGGTGATTGACGCACACAACCATTTGCAGGAACCGTTTGGCGGTGGTTGGGATAAAAAACCGCTGGCCGAACTCCTCGATATTTTGGATGCGGCACAGGTGCGCATGTATGTTGACCTCGACGGTGGTTGGGGCGAGGACATCCTCAACGCGCATCTGGATTACTTCAAGCAGCCTGCGCCTGAACGTTTCATGGTGTTCGGCGGTGTCGAGTGGTCGAAGTGGGCCGAGATGGGCAGCAGCTTTGGCGAATGGGCGGCCAATCGGCTGCGATTACAAGCCGCACGCGGCGCACAGGGTCTCAAAATTTGGAAACCCTTCGGCTTACACGTCAAAGATGATAAAGGTGAACTCGCCAAGGT
>JACDGI010000421.1 GCA_013821665.1 Anaerolineae bacterium | reverse complement strand
TTTTTGCCTCGCCGAGGGCTAAAGCCGCACGGCTAAGCAGAAGACAAGCACACTAAAGGTGCTTCAATAAAAGGTATTTTTCTTTGATAAGTGCGGGCGGGATAAATCCGCGCCCCTACAAAAACAGAATTTAGGTTAGGCATTTGAGTAAAACAATACCGGACAAGCCTTAAACGGGACTCGAAAACCGTTTAACAACATGTTGGACAAAGCGTAAATTGTCATATCTGCGACTAAATTAAATGGACAGCTATCACTGAACGCTTAAGGCGGTGGCGGAATCGTCGCGACTTCGGGGACGGTTTCGCCTTTAGGCTGTACTTGCACGACTTTGCCAGAAATCCATTTCAATTGATCGTCAAAATCGCGAACGAGATACCATACCTCATAGGCGACAGTGGTTTTGGCAATCAGCACGAGATAGTCATCCACACGCGCCGAACCCACAACAGCATAACCACTACCGGGGCCGGATCTCAAATTAGCACCGGCCAACACATGCACCTGTAGGACTTCGACGGTTGGTGTGACCGTGGGCAGCTTCATCGCATTGAGGACGGTTTCATCCATCACATCATTAGCGGAAAAATTGCCGGCACAGCGGAAACCTGAAACGTTATTTTGAGCACTGGGAAGTTGCGGAACACGCAAACTGGCCCGAATGACTACGCGGCCTTGAAGCCAGGAGCCGCCTCTCATCACGCGGTCGCTGGTGGCATCCGTACTATCTTCACGGCCATCATTTGGGTCATATGGGTAAGGGCGTGCGATGGTACTCGTCCATTCGTAAACATTTCCAAGCATATCTACTGCACCCGTCCAGCTTGTACCGCCGATACGTGTTCCCACTTCTTCGGTTCGTTTGCCAGAGTTTTCCCCGAAGACTAAGTTTTGAGCAATAAAATCATTGCCCCACGGGTAGGTGAGATTGTCAGGGCCACGGGCAGCGTATTCCCATTCGGCTTCCGTTGGGAGTCGGAGACCTAAGCTTTCACAGAAATTGGATGCTTGGAACCACGTCACCTGTTCGCGCGGATAATTTGCACCCTGCCACGCGCCAAAGCCTCCGTATTGGTCGTTGGTTACTTCCGTTTTGCCAACCCAAAATGGCCGTTCAAAACACTGTTTATTCGTAGGTGCTTCGTTATCGCGCTGTTTGCCTTCGCTGCCCATCGTGAAACATCCGGCTGGCACTAACACCAAATCGATGCCATTCCTATAAAACGTCCCAACAGGCTGCCAATATTGATTATGCGTAATGGGTTTGAGGCTGCTCAGACCCGCAATAATGGCTGTTGCCGAGGGTGTTAGCGTGAATGTACTGGTCGATGTAGCTGTCTCGGTAGGCGTAACTGAAGGTGTATCGGTTAAGTTATTGGTCGCGGTGGATGTGAAGGTCGAAGTATTGGTGGCTGATGGGGTGAAGGTTGCCGTATCCGTGGCGGTCGATGTTAATGATGCGGTGATAGTGGCGGTTGGCGTGTTTGTGTCCGTTGCCGTTGATGTGGCAGTTGGTGTAAAAGTGCTGGTGTCGGTTGACGTTGGTGTAACGGTTGCTGAAGATGTGACAGTCGGCGTGGGCGTAAAGGTTGACGTGAATGTCGAAGTAACGCTGGCCGTGCTGGTTGGGGTGGCGGTTGGCAAAGGTATCGGCGTTGGTGAAGCTGTAAACGTCGATGTCGGTTGCAGCAAAATACTGGATAAGCCACGCGGACCGCTGGCGACTAGAAGCAAGGCAATGATGACCCCTGCGCCGATGATGCCAGATAACCACGTTATTCGATTGTTGCCCGGTCGTAGACGACTTATTATCATACGGCTGGACGTGGTTGTCGGTGAATGTTGCAGTGGAGCGGGTGTAACGGTCGGAGCATTATCGAGTGGTGGTTTTGAAGAAGGTTTGTTTTGAGCGGAAGCCAGACCTGTATTGGGTCGAACCTCTTGATAGTCGCCAGTTAGCGCTTGGGCAAAAGATTGGGCGAAGGCACCACATGATGGGTAACGATCTTTTCCGTTTTTGGCGAGTGATTTTTCGATGCAGGTTTCAATGGTAGGTGAAATGTCTGGACGCAATTGGCGCAGCGGTGGCAGCGGCTCACGGATGTGCATCCACGCTGTTTTCATGGGTGTATCGGCAATAAAAGGGACGCGTCCTGATATAACCTCATAGACTGTGACACCGAGCGCATATTGATCGGTGGCGGGTGGAATATCCTTTTCGCCCAAACACTGCTCAGGACTCATGTAACTGGGTGTGCCAATCATCATGTAGCTGCCGGTCAGTTTGCCATCCGAACCAACCTGCCGCGCAATGCCGAAATCCCTGAGATAAGCGTTACCAGCTTTGTCGAGCAGAATGTTGCTGGGTTTGACATCGCGATGCACAATGCCGTTTTCGTGGGCGTAATCCAAGGCGCTGGCGATTTGGGTGAGGATTTTGCTGAGTTCAGCTAATGTAATTCTGCCGTGCCGCATCCGGTCGGCCAAAGTGCCGGTTTCCATCAGACGCATGACCATGTAGGGCGTGTTCTGGTCTTCGCCATAGGCAAAGAGGGGCAGAATATGCGGATGGCCTAATTTGGCAATGGAGCGGGCTTCGCGTTCAAAGCGTTCACGAAGAGTCGCATCCGTGGCATATTGATCCGGTAAAAATTTGATAGCAACAAAACGATCAGCTTTTGGGTCATAGGCTTTATAAACGGTCGCCATGCCCCCTTCGCCGATTTGCGCAATGATTTCGTACGTGCCGACGATGCGACCGATCATAATGGTGTGATGTGATGTTGAATATATGAAAGTCTAAATTGTAGTTCAGTAATGAGAAGCTTGCAATAAATTTCAGGGATTTTTAGGAAATTGCCGGAAAGAACCTCACCCTTATTCCCTCTCCAGTGCTTTGGAGAGGGAAATAAATCAATTGCTCTCATTATGTAAACATACTTATAAGACATACGCAAAATTGGTTTTAACGGATATCTCACCTTTGGATTATGGTTTGATGTGATATGGTTGGCGCTGCCGCAGGAATTGCGAAAACGAGTACAATAAACATAGTTAATGGAGAGGTGTAGGGTATGTTCGTGAACCGCCAACGACTTGAACAAATTGAAGCCGATACACTGGCACCTTACGCCTTGCTCAGCCGTGACAGCAGGGGACGACAATATCATAACCCTGAGCCGCAATATCGGACGGCGTTCCAGCGTGACCGCGACCGGATTGTGCATTCGGCGGCATTCCGGCGTTTGGAATATAAGACACAAGTTTTCGTGAATGATGAAGGTGATTATTACCGGACGCGGCTGACACATACGTTAGAAGTGGCACAAATCGGGCGCACGATGGCACGGGCGCTGGCGGTCAACGAAGATTTGGTCGAGGTGGTTTGCCTAGCGCACGATTTGGGGCATTCGCCGTTTGGTCATGCGGGTGAGGGTGTGTTGAATCGCCTGACACAACGCTGCGGTGGGTTCAACCATAATCATCAGAGTTATCGGGTAATCACACAGCTTGAGCGCCGTTACGCGGATTGGCCGGGGTTAAACTTGACCTATGAAACGTTGGAAGGCATCGCCAAACACGAGACCGAATATGATCTGACGAATGCCGCTGGATTTGACATGGCGAAGCGCGGCAGTGTTGAGGCGCAGATCGCCAATATATCCGACGAACTGGCTTATAATGCACATGACTTGGATGATGGTTTACAAGCCGGATTGATTGCGCTGGACGATTTGCAGCAACTCGAAATCTGGCGGCGGATGTGCGAAAAAGCAGGCTGGGACGGCACGAAGTTTGATGAGATGACGCGCCACTTGCTGATTCGTGAATTGATCGGTATTGAAGTGGATGATGTGCTGAAATGTACATCCGAGAATTTGGATGCGCTTCAGGCGAAGTCTCCAATGGATGTGCAGCAGCATAGTGAGCAGACCGTCACACACAGTGACGAGATGAAAACACGGAATCGAGCGTTGAAAGACTTTTTGTACCAGCATATGTATTTCCAATTCCGTGTGATGCGGATGGCAACACGGGCGCAGCGCTTTATCGAGGAAATTTTCGGCAGCTACTTGCAAGAGCCACGTCAACTGCCGGACGAGTACCAAGCACAATTGAAAGATAAGCCGATTGAACGGGTTGTGGCGGATTACATCGCGTCTATGACAGACCGTGGCGCTCTGTTAGAATATCGACGTTTGTTTGACCCGCTGACGAAACCGTGATTGGTCGAATAGTACAATCTGACGTGTGAGTAAGATGGGATAACTCATGGCGAATAATAGCGAAACAATACTCAAAGGCCGTTACCGCCTGTTGGCTCAACAGGGTTCGGGCGGAATGGCTGTCATTTACAAGGCACAAGATCTGGAACTCAGCCGCATTGTAGCGGTCAAGATTTTGCGTCCTAGCCTGACGGCTGACCCCACTTTCCTGACACGTTTTAAGAATGAAGCCCGCAGCGTCGCTAATCTGCAACATCCAAATATCGTCACGATTTATGATGTGGGCAGCGATGGGCCGACCCAATTCATCGTCATGGAATTCGTTGATGGGACCGATCTCAAAAAGATTATCAAAACTGAAGGTATTCTGACGGTTGACCGTGCGTTGAAGATGGCTATCCAAATTTGCGCGGGCATCGGCTTTGCCCACCGCGCTGGTTTAGTACATGCGGATGTGAAGCCTCAAAATATCCTCGTTACCAAGAACGATGTGGTGAAGGTCACTGACTTTGGTATCGCGCAAGCTTTCAGCGATACACAGCCGCCGGAAAAGCAGCAGGTGGTGTGGGGCAGTCCGCATTATTTTGCACCTGAGCAAGCCAAAGGCGAAAAGCCAACACCGGCCTCGGATGTGTATTCGATTGGTGTTGTGATGTTCGAAATGCTCACCGGACGCTTGCCTTATGTGGGCGGCGACCAACAACAGTTGGCGCTGGCACATATCCGTGACCGTGTGCCGATGGTGACCGAATTTAATCCGAGTGTGCCGGATGCGTTGGCGCAAATTGTGTACAAAGTGATGAGCAAAGAACCGGCGATGCGCTATCGCACGGCTGACCAACTCGGTCATGTACTGGAAAGTTACCGTGATCGGGGACGTGAAGTGACATCACCGAACGCACCGGCTTTTCAAGCACCTCCTCCACCGCCACCACAATATTCGCAACCCTCTGCACCCCAACAATATCCTCAACAGCCTGCGCCTTTGCCGTTCACATCCGGTCAAGCACCGAACGCCATGCCGTTACCGTTCACGCAAGGTCAGCAGCCTTCCAACGCGCAGTCGCCGTTCCAACAACCACCGCCTTTGCCGTTCACGCAAGGACAACCGCCGACGAGTGATCCAACTCAGCGTTACAGTCTCGCGCCGGATGCACCCCAATCACCGTCCTATAATCGTCCGCAGCAGCAATCGGCTCCGACTTATAACCAATCTGGAACGCCTCAATATCCGCAGCCAACGCCGCCGCAATGGGGGCAATCTGGTAGCAACAGCCAACCGTTATACAACTATGACCGTGAAAATGATGTGCCACAGGCGTTGGATGCCGTCACGATTGCGCTGGCAGTATTGGCATTTTTTGCCGTGCTGTGCTTAATTCCGTTGTGGATTCAGGTTTATCTGGCGCGGTTCGCTGGCAGCTAAGGCGAGTCACCGGTCATCGAAGAGACTTGGCTTCCAACTTCATAGGAATCGACCAACACGGTCGCATTCCCTTTTGAGCTGCTGGCGACATAGATCCCTACGCCACCTGCGATGACAGACTGATCATCGGCTGTCACCGTAACAACAGATTTGTCATTCACACTGCCAACAATTTTGGTGTTGGTAAAGGTCACTGAAATCTGGTTTTGTTGACCTTGTGGATTGATGACTTTGTTTTCTGTCCAATGCTCGTCAAGTCCGCGCAATTCGTGCCAATCACCCGCTTTTAGCTGCCATACACTAAAACGGCCTACACCATCGACTGCAAATACGTTGTAATTGCTTTCATCATGATACCGAAAAATAATGCCGTAACCACTGGTGTCTGAACTTGAGGCATCCAATTTGGCTTGCATGGTGATCGTGCCATTGAGGAACTTGGTGGCAGGATCATATAAGTTGGAGGCGGCTGTTCCGGGCACACGGTTGTTGATGTGGTACAAGCCATCACTTACCTGTCGTTGGACATCACCTTCAGTGTTCTGCTGCCAATGGATCAGCGTCGAGTCATCGGATGAAAAGGTACTTCTGAAGGGTGAGCCTTCGTCTTCGGTCATGCTGGAAATTGCCGTGCTTTTGATGGGCGCGGCATTATCGGCGGTTGTGGGGCGGTTATTGGTCAAAAAGAATGCGATCACGATTATTAGTGCTGCGGCTATGGCCCCACCAATCCAAAATGGAAGGCGAGAGCGACTTGGTACTGGTGATGAAGGCTGCGGCGGTACAACCTGCGTTGTCATTGGATTGGTCGAAGGGATGAAGGCTGGCGTAATGTTCTGCGTCTCACCGGGACTGCCGGCTCGTTTGGAATGTTGGAGTGCCAATTTGAAATCATTTGCAAAGTCGGCTGCGCTTTGGAAACGATCAGCGGGATCTTTGGCTAGTGCTTTGAATATGAAAGATTGCACGTAGGGATTCGCATCCGGTAAGGTCGATGGTAACGACGGTATGGGCGCGTTGATGTGCTGAAGGATGAGCGAAAATAGACTATCGCCTTGAAAGGGCAATTCTCCGGCTAACATTTCATAGACAATGATGCCCAAGGAATAAAGATCAGTACGCGCATCCACCGGCAGACCTGCCGCTTGTTCCGGCGATATATAGGCAGGTGTGCCGACTGTTGCGCCATCTTGCGTCAGACTGACACCTTCTTTCAAACGGGCAATGCCAAAATCGGTCAAGATTGCCCGATCATGTTCATCGAACATGACGTTTGGCGGTTTTACGTCGCGATGCACCATGCCACGGCTGTGGGCATAACCGAGCGCCGCAGCGAGATCGAGTATGATTTCGAGGATGCGTTCGTTCGGCAGTTTTTGCCCCTTGGCAATGCTTTCTGCCAGAACATCTGTCAATGTCCTGCCGGGGAAATAGGGCATGACCATATAGCAAACCGGTTGCCCATTGATTTCGATGGTGTCATAG
>JACDGI010000420.1 GCA_013821665.1 Anaerolineae bacterium | reverse complement strand
GCCTATTTGGTGTGCTGGCACTGGCAAGCGGCATCCCGGTGGGCAACGGGTTTATCATTGATGGCCGAATTATCATTCTGGCAATTGCGGGATCTTTTACGGGTGCTATTCCTGCCGTTATCGCAGCATTAATCATGATTGGATACCGGCTGATACTCGGAGGAGCAGGAGCGCTGCCAGCTATTCCATCCTTTATAACCGCAGTCATCATTAGCCTCGCACTGTTCCCCCAACTCACACAATTTACGCCCCTTCAGCTTGTTCGCCGCCTGTTACTAATGGGGCTTATCGGTGCAGTCCAGTCTTTATTCTGGATCGCTTTGCTGGGCGGTACACAAAGTTCGCAAATCGTCGCGCTGGCGGCGTTTCCATTACTGCTGTTCACCCCATTAGGTACAGTCCTGTTAGGTGTCTTATTGGCATATCAGAAACAGCAGGCTGAGATCGCCTCCGCGCTGCGAGCCAGTGAGGAACGCTATCGTGTGGTGGTGACCAGCCTCAATGAAGGTATTATTTTGCAAAACGCAAAAGGGGAAATACGCACCACTAATCCTGCAACCGAGGCGATCTTAGGGTTGACAGTCGAGCAGATTGCCGGAGGCGCATCGCTCGATCCGAGGTGGCAAGCTATTCATGAAGATGGATCGCCTTTTGTGAGGGATACCCAACCCTCGGTGATGGCACTGCGTACCGGGAAATCGCAAACGGATGTGCTGATGGGCATTCATAAGCCCGATGAAACGGTAACATGGATTAATGTTCACGCACAGCCGTTGTTTTCAGGTAAGAGTCTTCTGCCCGAAGCAGTACTCACGACCTTTACGGATATTACCGAGGTGCGAAAGGCACATGAGAAATTACGACAGGAACGTGACCTTCTACGTACCTTAATTGATCATACGCCGGATTATATTTTCCTAAAGGACGCGCAGGGACGCTTCATTTTGACCAATACCGCTCATGCCTACGCCGCCGGTAATATTCAACCGGAAGAACTGATTGGTAAAACAGCTTTTGATGTGTTTTCACCGGAGTTAGCCTCTCAATTTCATGAGGATGATCAAAAGATTATGCATTCAGGTGAACCGCTCATTAGCGCCGAGCGGGAAACCGTTGATGCGCATGGTGACCGCAAAACCGTCCTCACCACTAAAATTCCGTGGCGCGATAAAGATGGACAGATATTGGGTCTGGTGGGTATCAGTCGGGACGTAACCGAACGTAAACAACTGGAATCGCAAACGGTTGTTTTGGCGGCTGAACAAGAACGGGTTCGTGTATTGCAGCGTTTTATCGCTGATATGTCACATGATTTTCGCACCCCATTGAGTATCATCAACAGCAGCACTTATCTTCTACGCAAACTGACAGATCCTGAAAAACGTGAGGAGAAACTTAAGAATATTGAGCTACAAAGTGACCGGATGCTTAAGCTCCTCGACGATTTGCTTGAGATGGGACGTTTAGATGAGAAGAAAGTCGATTTTCAATTCAGCACAGAGGTTATCAATCCGCTTATCCAGATGATTGTTAATAATTTCCAATCCGCCGCCGCGCTTAAGCAGCAGACGCTCGAATTCATTCCTGATCCAGCGCTCCCTAGCTGCCCTATTGATGCCCTCAAGGTCAGTCGTGCCATTATCAATTTGGTTCAAAATGCCATTAGCTATACACAAGTTCAGGGCAAAATAACACTTTCTACGCGCGTTGAGGATAAGCAGGTGCTGTTATCGATTGCAGACAATGGCATCGGGATTTCAGAAGAGGCTTTACCCCATATTTTTGAGCGCTTCTACAGGGTCGATGGCGCACGCACAACCAGTACGGGAGGTTCGGGGCTCGGATTACCCATCGCCAAAAAAATTATTGAGGAACATAACGGCAGCATTTCGGTCGAGAGCAAACCGAATCAAGGCACTACATTTATGATTAAGCTGCCACTTGAGGTATGCGATGTCGAAAAAATAGGGTAATTTGATGAATTACTCATTCGTGTGTGGATTCCCGTAGGGGTGCGCTCTGTGACCCGCCCTGTATGGAATGAATCAATCTTCTCAAATGGTCTCTTAGTAGATGAGGCACCCATTACCTCTACAAAATCCAACATGAAAATCATTGCTCGACTATCAACCCTCCTCTTTATTTGCTGTGGGCTAACAGTCGGGGGAGCCGTGATGACTGGGCGCACGCGGACTGGACTGAGCGTCGCCTATCAGGTAGATGGGCAGCCATGTACCCTTCAGATCATTGATACCAACCGTCCAACCAGATCATACACACTGCTGAGCAAGCCACCGTTTTGTCTGCCTTATAGCGATTGGTCACCAGATCATCATTATGCGGCGATGGCGGCTTATCAAAGTGGCTTGTTGAGCGTCGGCGTTGGACGTAAAGGCAGCGATTGGGATCAGGTTTTCGCTATACCGGATGTGGTGGCGGCGCGTGTATTGGTGGCATGGTCACAAGACTCTAGGCAATTGGCCTTTATCAACTGGAGCGCCGAGGTGACGTTGATCGGAACAATCCGTATGGAAAACAATATTCCCGGCCAAGTGCAGCTCTTTACCATCACAGGGACACAACCCATCGCCTATTCGTCATTGGCTTGGTCACCGGATGGACACTTTATCGCGTTCGCGGCTTATGATGCGCCACGCAGGCAAGGTGGTCAAGAACTGTACACGCTCAACCTGATGGACGGCAGTGTGCGGCGTTTAACCACCGATACAAACGTTGATGAGTCGCCAAGCTGGTCGCCAGATGGAAGCGCATTGGTGTTCACATCAGCAGTGGCGGGTTACAACGAATTGTTCATCATGGATGTGGCAAGCGGAGAGCGGCGAAGACTCACCTACTATACAAATGGGTATCTACCGAATTGGTCACCGGATGGCAAATCGATTGTGTTTGAATCCAACCTCGATTACAACTATGATCTGTACATTATCGGCGCAAATGGATTCGGGCTGCGCCGCCTGACCTATCATCATTCACCGCTTGAACTTTTCCCGATTTGGTTACGGTGAAACGGTCTTTACGGGATGTAATTATTCACTGAAAATGTGCCCGTCAACTTGTAGAGATGAGGCGTGCCTCATCCGTCCTCCAAATGTGCATCCATTACGCACTTTACAACCACTAACCATCTATTGACTAGAAAAACTGTGCTATCATATACACTTATAACGGTTAACCAGATTGAGGGGCGGTTGCCGATGATTCCCAATAATTTGCCAGTTGTGCCCACGCCATTTGTCGGACGGACGAAAGACACCCAAGCCATCCAAGGGCTGCTGGTTGACCCAACCTGCCGCTTGCTCACGCTGGTCGGGCCGGGGGGCATTGGCAAGACGCGCTTATCGCTGCATATTTTGCAAACCATCGCGGAGACAGAAAATCCAGATTACGCGGATGGGGTTTACTTCGTTCCGCTGCAATCGTTGGACGCGCCCAACTTAATTATTCGTGCCATTGCCAAAGAGTTGGATTTCTCGTTTTTCCCCGGTGATCCGCAGCAACAACTGCTGGATTATCTGTGTGATAAACGGGTGCTGCTGCTGCTCGATAACCTTGAGCATTTGTTAGAGGGCGCGGAAGTCATCAGCGCGATTCTGTCTCATGCGGCAGGAGTCCGGGTGCTGGCAACATCCCGCGAGGCGCTCAACCTGCAAGAAGAATGGGTCTATAACGTCGATGGCATGGGCATCCCGACAGCCGATGACCTCGACTCATTTGAGTCTTTTAGCGCGGTGCGCTTGTTTATCCAAAGTGCGCGGCGGGTGCATCCGGCATTTTCGGTGGAAAACGAACGTGCAGGTATCGTGCGGATTTGCTCGCTGGTGGGTGGGATGCCTTTAGGCTTGGAGTTAGCGGCGGCATGGGTACGGGCGCTGTCCTGCGAGGAGATTGCAGACGAGATTGCCAGCAACCTGAATATTTTGGAAACTTCGGCGCGAAATATGCCGGAACGTCACCGCACTATGCGCGGCGTACTGGCACAGTCGTGGACACTGCTGACCGCTGAAGAACAACAGGTCATGATCCGGTTAGCGGTGTTCCAAGGCAGCTTTATCCGTGAGGCAGCGGAAGTCGCGGCGCGCGCATCGTTGCGGGTGTTATCGGCGCTGGTGGATAAGTCGTGGCTGCGGTGGGATTCGGATGACCGGCGCTATGACATCCACGAACTGCTGCGGCAGTATGCCGAAGAACAATTGATTGCCAGTGAACAGGCGGATGCTGCACGGGATGCACATGCGGCCTACTTCGCTGGCTGGACGCAAAAACGTGAAGCCGAGATCAAATTCCAACGGCAAGATGGTGCGTTGGAGGACATCGATTGCAACTTTGCTAACGTCCGCTTGGCGTGGCAGCGGGCGATGGACGTGCGCAACATCGACTGGATCAACCAGATGACGGAAGCGCTCAATTTCTTTTGTGATATGCGGGCGCGCTTTACTGAAGGACTGGAACTATTCGAAAGTGCCAGCGATTGTTTTGCCGATTTGGAAGGCAGCGACAACCGCTTCACGTATTACCGGTTGCGGCTGCGGCGGGCGCGGATGGTGCAAAATTCGCAAACCTACGTACCCAAGGATATGGACGATTTATTCATCGAATTAGAGGACATCCTCAAAGCGGTCGAGCCGTTCAACTGTCCGATGGAAACGGCTTTCACGTTGTACCAAATCGGGTTTGTGCAGAGCTTCCGCAGCACCGATGAAGTTAGTCTTCCGTATTTTACCGAGTGCGTCCGCATTTATTCCGAAGCCGGTGATTTGTTTTACAAGGCGGATTCATTGCATCTTCTGGCGACTTCGACTAAAGATTTCCAAATATCCAAAGACTATTATAAGGAAGGTTATTACATACAAAAAGCGATTGGTGATCGCAACGGTATGGGCTGGTCACTAACGCAGTTGGCACGCAGCAATTACACGGAACATCTGTATGAGGCTGCTGACCAATTCAACCAGCAAGCACGCGTGATTCAGCGGGAACGCAAAGATTGGAAAGGTCTACACTTCAGTTTGATCAATAATGCGCTGTGGACCTTCCGGCGAGGCTATGGGACGGAAGCCATTCTTGCGGCGGAAGAAAGCCTCGATGTTGCAACCACCATGCATATGCTCACGCCGGAGCGGGCAAGCTGCTCCACATTGGGGTTGATTCTGATTGTGACCGAGCTGGATGTAGCGCGGGGGCAAGTGTTATGCGAAAAAGTAATGACCACATTCTTGCCTCTAGTGAGTTCGATCACCGAAGCCGAAATTGACGCGTTAAATGGATTAGCGATTGCGGCTTATCTGCGAGGCGACATTACGGCTGCACACAACTATTACCGGCAAGTCGTTGATCAAATCAGTAAAAGTTGGGTTACTCAGACTCAAGATGATATATTGGTCAATCTGGCGACCAGCGGCATTCTGGTATTGGACGCGCAAGGCCAAACCGCGCTGGCTGTCGAGATAGCTTCTCAACTGAGCAATATACCGGATTCGCCGGGGCTGCTATCAACCGAATGGGTACAGAAATGGCCGTTATTAATCCGGCTGCGGGAAAAGTGGGAAGCTCAGCTTGGCACGACCGCTTACACGGAGGCATGGGAACGCGGCAAAAATCGGCAACTCACGCCCTCTATCGACCTGCTGCAATCTGGTCTGGATGGGCTGCCTGAAGTGGCTCAATCCAAGCCTGTTCCAACTAACAACATGTCCCTCACCACGCGTGAGCAAGAAGTCCTAACGCTGCTGGCAAACGGATTATCGAACCGCGAGATTGCGACGCAGTTGGTCTTTTCGCTGGGTACTGTCAAATGGTATGTCAACCAGATCTACGGCAAGTTGGGTGTCGGCAGCCGCACCCAAGCCATCGTGCGCGCCCGTGAACTCCAACTCCTCCAATAGTCGTTTAAGTGATGACACAATTTGCGGATAAATTAATGTAGGGACGCAGCGTGTGTTGATCGACATAGAGTTATATCAATAAAACGACATAAACTTGGATCAATGAAATGCACGTAAACAAAGGTGTTTTCAAGAGAATAAACTGGGCCATCAGCCAAGCACGCCGACAGGTCAGAGCGGGCTTTAGCCGGCTTCCTGTCGGAACATGGAGCCGGACGGCTTTAGCCTCTGGCGAGAAAAACACCGACTCATTTGATATAACCTGATGTCGTTCTTTTTAGTCTAACCCTATGTCACCTGATACGTGCTGCGTCCGTCTATAATTGATATACCCTGATCGTTATCTCCTCTCCTAAAAAGTCCTATCTCCTTAGCGCCTAATACCTATCTTTGGATAGGTGACACCCACCCGGGTTGGGCGCGTACAGTAAGGATGGAAATTGGATCGAAGAGGAGAACATCATGACCTTTAATAACAGTCCCTACGATGCAACCGGCGTGGCAATCATGGCAGAACTTTTCAAACAAGCCGAGGACATCTACCCGATTGGTGACGAACCGAACCCACCGAAGCCATCCCTGTTCAAGCGGCTGGTCGGCTTGGTCAAGCGGGAAACCGAGTACAAACCGAACACAACCTGTGGGGACGAGATCCCCGCTCACTCCAGCTTCTAAGCTGATGATACTAACCATCACAAACTTCTAACAGGAACAATCCTATCGCGCATAGGGGGAAGGCTGAAACTTCCCCCGTATTCTCTTTTCTTCCCCTGACTTTTGACAACCAGACAGAACTTCGCCACACTCTAGCTATTCGATTTTGTAGAGTGAGGGCGACATGCAAAATCCCATACGCTTAGGGCTGATTCAATTGGCGTGGTCGGGCAGTATCGAGTCGATGCAAGATCAGTACCGCACTTTGATTCCACAGGCCGTAGCACAGGGCGCGACATTGATCGGTCTGCCGGAGTTTTCGCTGATTCCCTACTTCCCCGGTGTGCGTGACTTAGCCGGATTTGATTGGGCGGAAGCGCTGCCCGGTGGTGTCTCCGAGCGGTTCTTTGCAGCGATGGCACAAGAACATGGTGTGACCATTATCGGCAGCTTATATGAGAAGGCCGAGGATGGCATCTACTACGACACAGCCACCATCCATACAGCGGACGGCAAACTAGCTGGATTCACACGCAAGATTCATATCCCATCCGGTGAGGGCTATAACGAAACCGATTACTTTGTGGGCGGCGACCAATATCCGGTGTTTAACGTCGATGGGCTGACGC
>JACDGI010000419.1 GCA_013821665.1 Anaerolineae bacterium | reverse complement strand
TAAGGTATTGGATTAGCTCAAGCGCCTTTAAGGAAGCCTATGCGATCAACGATAAGCTTCCTTGAGTTCTATTCAGATGTGCGATCACGAAGGTTGGGCGTGCTGTTGTTCCCACCAACCCCGTAAGGCGGCTAGTGGTCGGGCTTCAACTTGGTCGCCTTTGCGGCCTGAGTTCCATGTGATAATCAGTTCGCGGCGGGCGCGGGTGATGCCGACGTAGAGCAAGCGCAAGCGTTCGGAAGCGTAATCAATGCGGGCATCGCGCGTGGCTTTACCTTCGATGTAATCGGTGCCGTTGGCAAGTGATTTGAGCTGCGACAAGGCTTCGGCATCCAGATTCATCTGGTCACGGATAAACCATTTTTCACCGATGAACGAGTCGAATTGATCCGCCGAGGGATAATCGTAATTATTGACCGACATCAAATAGACTCGATCCCATTCCAGCCCTTTGGCTTTGTGCATGGTGGTGACGGTGACGACACCTTTATGACTATCAGGATCGAAGGCTTCGTCATCATCACCCACGCCGCTAAAATTGCGCTTGCCCTGCGCGATGGCGCGGAGTTCTTCGGCGTATTCCGGTAGACGTGCTTCGGGATGTAGTTCAGCAAACCGGCGCAGATAAAGCGCAACGGCGTAAGCAGTCGCCACCTCGGATTCGAGCGTGAAAAGATCACCAGCAGCCGTCAATATCAACTGGTCGATGGGCAAATCAGCCGCGGCTAACCAGCGCCGAACCTGTGCGCGAAAGTTGAGTAGATGGGCATAGAGATCCGGCTGTTCGGCGGACGAAACTTTGTCATCCAACCAGTCGGAGGTACGCGGCCAGAGGAAGTCCTCAATGTTTGGGATTTTTCGTAATTCAGTCACAATATTGGCGATGCCACGTTCGGCTTCTTCGTCACCACGATCATCGCGCCGCCAGACGCGGTAGGTGTTCGCTAGAGCCGGACTGCTCTTGGGATCAAGCAGATAGTCCAGCAGGAAGGCCAGCGCACCGACGACCGCGCGTGTACCGGTGGTCGAGCGTAAATTTTCGACGTAATCGATGCCAGCCTTGCGGAGCGCCTGCACCATATTGGCACCGCTGCTGTTGATTGGCAGGAGGACGGCGACGGTTTTATCGGGATTTTCGGACAGCCACTTTTTCAGCGATTGGATGATGACCGTGCGTTCTTCGTCGGGTGTGTATTTTTCGCCGCGCAGTTGGACGGAAAGTTCGGTATCTGGTGGATTGCCCTGCGGGTCATCAGGCGGCGTGGGTTCTATGAAGGGTTCGCTCAGCGGCTGGCGGGCGCGAATTTCAGGAATGGGATGCTCCAACGACCAGCTAATCATGTGGTTGGCGAGGTCAATGATGCTGGTAGTGCTGCGTCCTGAATTGGGGAGTGTCCGTGCCTGAACACCCTTCTCGGTCAAGAAGTCGCGCAGATAACGTGGATTAGCCGTAGTGAAGGTTTCAAAGATAGCTTGATTAGGATCACCCACGCGCACCCAATTGCCTTTATCACCGACCAACTTCCGCAAAATTTGTTCCTGAAGCAGACTGCTATCCTGTGCTTCATCTTCAAGGATATACGGCCAACGTTCGCGTAAACGGGCGAGATAGTGCGAATCAATTTCCAGCACTTTGAGCGCCAAGCGGATCAAATCTTGGAAATCGACCGCGCCGCGATAACGCAAACCGCGTTCGTACTGCTCATAGATATTCAGGCACATGGCAGCCAGCGGCAGCGACAGGCCAAAACGATCCAAACGGTCGTGAATTTGGGCTTCGGTCAACTGCATATCTTTGGCTTGGCGGATGAAGTTCATCGCCATACTTTTGACGGTATCCGGCCAATGGTTGCTGCGGGTGTAGGCGTTAGCGAAATGTTCCTCATTCAGGTAGTCATCGGCTGCCGAGGGGTTAGCTCGTACCCATGATTCAACCGCATCACTCAGCATGTCGTCAGCTTCACGTTCATCAATCACGCGGAAGTCATTGGCAAGGCCGACTAGACCCGGACGCTCACGCACGATGTCATTGGCGAGGCCGTGCAATGTCCGCACACGATAGCCAAACCCCGGTAGCAGATTGAACTCGGCTTTGAGGTAGCGGGACATCGCTTGCGAGAAGTTACCCACCGCTGATTTCACCAGCGTGACGATCAGGATTTCTTGGCCTTCTTTAAGGTCAACTGTGGCGACCATTTTGGCGGCGAGATAGGAAAGCGTCGAGGTTTTGCCGCTGCCGGGAACCGCTGACACCCCCATTTTGCCATTGGTGTAGGTGATGATTTCTTGTTGTTTAGGACGCGCTTTGAACATTGTTGTCCTCTCTTGACAAGCGGCGGAGCATACTTTGAACGGCAACGAGTAACGCCCCGCGCTGTTCATAACCCTGCTCGCCATATTGGCTGAAACCGAGATAGATGCGCTGGCGGCAGCGTCGGATGAGTCCAGCAGCGAGTTCATACAGGGTGTTCTGGTTGGCTTTCACTTCGGCCTCATCATCCCATTTCTCACCTTCAATCCACTGGCGGCTGAGGACGTAGGGCTGTGTGAGGGGTTGCAGTAGACGCTCACCCCAACCGCTGCTGCCGATGTTGAGCCAGAACTGATAATCCACAGACTCATTTCGTGTCAGGAAGGTATAGGCGGGCGCGAGCAGTACTGCGTCTTTTTCACCGGCTTCGCGTTCTCGCACATATTGGTTGGCGATGATACCGTTATCCACCATGCGGATGTATTCGGAGGAGATCGGCACATCCGGTTCGATGCGGGTGACGGTTTGGCGAAATTCACGCGCCGAGTCGATGAGATTGGCAGCAGCGTTCACCGCGTCATACTGCTGGTGGAAGCCAAAGTTGGGCTGCGACAAAACTTCGCCAAAGAGCTTGCTAAAGAAGGCATCCAAAGGTAGTTGTTCGTCCTGTTGATAGGTCTCGATCCATTTGCGAAGACGTTCATAACGCACACCCAAATCAAAGGTGATTCGCGCCTGAACTTTAGGATCGGTGATGCGCTCGAAGGGCTGTAACTGTCCATCACGGAAAAGGATGTCGGTCAGCAGACGGGCGCGTACCAGATCCAACTCGCCGATGGAGGAAGTCAGGGCGAAGGCCATATCGTATTTTTCGGGCGGATTTTCCCACGTCGGATGTGCCAGTTTCGCCAGTGTAATCAAGGTGCGGACAGCCGGTTCTTCATGCAACGCGCGAGATGGGCGATGCGTCCGGCTGGGGATACCCCGTTCGGTCAAACGGGTTTGCAGCGCGAAACGTAAAGCATCCGGCAGGAAGGCCGACAAGATCACAATTTCTTTGGGCGACACCCCTTGGTCATGGATTAACGAGGCGATGTTATCCACCGTCCAGTCGATCATCTGTGGCAGATAGCGGTTATCGGCGTAGGCGATGGCATCACGCGCATCAATTTCGGCTTTCTCGGCATTAGGGCGGCTGAGGCTGCGGGCGAGTTCCAATTGGAAGGCTTCGATTTCCGGCGACATGACGCGCGGTTTATCCAGTGTAATCTTGACCTCACAACTGTCTTTGAGGGTATAGGCGTTGATGGAGTCTGCGCCGAGGAAACGGCGATAACCACCTTCAGAGTCATAAATCACCAGCGCCGAGTCACAGTCTTCCAGCCAATCGGCGATGATGCCGTGCATGATGGGTGACTCTTCTTCGATATTATCCACAATCAAATGCCGGTATTGGTCGGTGAGATATTTGCGCGGCTGCGGCAGTGTCCATAAATTCTTAGCGAAGATTTCCATTTGCAGCGAGAAATCCAGCAAATTATGGCGGCGGCACATCTCGCGGAAGAGATTGGCACAGGCTTGAGCGTCATCATAGACATAGGCTTGGGCGCTGTCACCGGTCCATGCCGATTTGAGGCGTTCACCGATGGTGCGATAAGGGAAACCCACCAGCGCGGCCTTGTTGAGGTTATCCACAATCTGGGTATATAGACGGTTTTTGCTGGCGTGGATGCTGTTGAAGTAATCGCGGCGGGCAATTTCCGGCTCGATGAAGCGCGTCATGTAATACTGCACCAGTTCGAGGCTCAGGAAATGCGGGCGATCTTCGGGATGCGAAACACCCACTTCCGAAGCAACAATCGGCCAAAACAGATCAATCACCTGATAGGCGAGGCTGCCCAGCGTGGCGGTACGTACATCGGCTCCGTTTTCGAGTCGGGCACGTCGCAAGGCTTCTTTATAGGGTGCGGCGAGGGTCGCTTGCGGCACCAGAATAAGGATCGAATCGGCATCGACACCGTCACGCAGCAACTGTTTGACCCGTTCGATAGCGGCTGTGGTTTTGCCGGTGCCAGCCACGCCTTCTAGAAACACCGTTTTATCGAGATTGTCTTTGGCTACCGCTTGCTGATTCTTGAGTAAACGCATATGGGTTTTCTCGATTCACTCAGGGACAGAAATACAATTAAACCGCCAAGTCGCCAACAACGCCAAGTTTTGGACAAAGAGCGCTCGAACGATTTTAAAAGTGATTCACGTTTGACAACAACAGGGATGAAGGGATGCAATGAAAAACGAATGGATAATTGAACCGCAGAAATGACTGAATGTCACACATCAAAGCACTGATATAACGCATAAAAACGAGTTCGTAATTATAGAACAGAAGGGCGAAGAATGCAAGGATTAATTTGGGAAATTTAAGCGAGGATTTGGGATATTATTAATGCCCGAAAATGGACTAAAAACACAACATCGATTAATATTATCGTAGAAAGAAAATTTATGACGAACATAAAAATATAGGGAGTCACCACGATGGACGCACAAAATGCTTCGCAACCAAGCGACGAATCGCCTTCAGAGGCCATGCTCGGGATTATTTCGGGGTTTTTGATTTCTCGTGCTCTATATGTGCTGGTCAAATTGGGCATCCCCGACTTGCTCCAAGATCAGGTTAAGAGTGCGGCTGAGTTGGCTGAAGCCACACATATGCACGCGCCGTCGCTCTACCGCGTGCTGTCTGTGATGGTCGGCATCGGCGTTCTAGCGAAAGACGATAATGACCACTTTGGGCTAACCCCTCTCGGAACGACCATGCGGAAAGACGTTCCGGGTTCATTACGGGCATGGGCGCTGCTTCAACTTGGCGAGGGATATTATCAAACATGGGGCGATATCCTGCACACTGTCGAAACCAGCGAAACCGCTTTCAAGCACCTATTTGGTATGGATGTATGGCAGTACAGGGCGCTGCATCCTGAACAATCACAGTTGTTTGATGAAAGCATGACCAATCTTATTAACGTGTTCAACCAAGCGATTCTTGACGGCTATGACTTCTCATCAGTGCAGCAAATCGTCGATGTCGGTGGTGGGAACGGCAGCCTGCTCATTAATTTACTCAAGGGTAATCCGCATATAAAGGGCGTTGTCTTTGACGCGCCACATGTGGTTGAAGGCGCGAAGCCGCGCATTGAAGCAGCAGGACTCGGTGATCGCTGTACAGTTGTAGGAGGTGATTTCTTCGATTCAGTACCAAGTAGGGGCGATGCTTATATTTTATCGCGAGTCATTCATGACTGGGATGATGAACACAGCATCGCAATCCTCAAGAACTGCCGGAGTGTCATGTCTCCGGAGCATAAACTGCTGCTGGTCGAGCGTGTGATACCCGCGCATATCGACTCTTCGTCCAAAAGCCGATCCGTACTGGTATCCGATCTCAACATGATGGTCATCGTTGGTGGACGAGAACGCTCGGAGGCCGAATATGGGGCATTGTTTGAGGCGGCGGGATTCAAACTCACGCGGGTCATTCCGACGCGTTCGATGATGAGCATCATTGAGGCTGTACCTGTATGACACGAAAAGGGTATTAGAATCAGCAGGGGCGACCCGGATTGCCGAAGTCGCCCCTACAGAGACGTTTCTATATTTTCCATTACGGATTGATTTGTTTACCTCGATTGTGTCATTACGCATTCTTTACTTGCCATATGCAATACAGTCCAAATTGTTTGTTCGAAAATTCAAACTAAATACCAATCGGTGTTAATTGCGGTAGTAAAATTAATCATGTAAAGTATTCAAATATATTATTTGACATGAAGGCAAACTTAAATGTCCGCAGAGCAACCGCATCTTAATGTGGGCGACCAACAATCACGGCGATGGATTCTCATGCTTAGCATCGTGGCCGTCATTGCCGTGATCGTTGCGGTTGGGACGTCGGTGGTTGGTATACAAGCGCAGCAAGCTGCATCAACTGCGACCGTCGCGCAAGGGGCAGCCCTATACGTCCAAGGAACGGCAGTCGCTCAAGCTGAGTTAGCAAAGCAAGCAGCGGCGAGTGCCACTTTTGCTCAGGGACAGGCTGAGGATAAAGCAGCCACCGCAACCTCGGCACAAGGCAACGCGCTCAACGCAGCAGCCACCGCTACGGTCAGGCAGGGTGCGGCCTTATATGCACAAAGTACAGCCGTTTCGCAGGCGACAGACGCAGCCGCTGCACAAGCAACTTCTCAAAACGAGGCGCAAATCGCACAGACGCAAGCCGCTGTCGCCAATATGACGCTCGCCCCAATCCCCGCGACATTGTCCGCTATGGCATCGCAGGTAGCGCATGCGCAGATCAAGCAAGATATTGCCGAACAACTGGCGAAAGCTGTTTTGACGCTTAATGATGGACAGCAAAGCGCCGCACAACAAATTGTGGATGTGTTAGTTAAAACCTATCCAAATGAAGCCACAGCTTTTGTTGCCAGAGGGATGATTTATACGCGTCTTGACCGCAGCGGAGAAGCCATTAGTGACTACAACACTGCAATCAAACTAGACCCAAGTAACAGTCAGGCGTATTTAAATCGGGGTCTGGCCTATTACAAACTTAAAAATAAGAACGATGCTATCGCCGATTTTAGCAAAACGATTGAACTCGACTCCAGAAGTGTGGACGCTTACGAAAATCGAGGGATCGTTTATATTGCTTCAGGAAAATATGATAAGGCGCTCGCTGATTTTGATATGGCGCTTAAACTTAACCCCGGTTACGCGTTGGGCTACTATTATCGAGGGGTTAGTTATAGCTACTAGATAACTTTCACAATAGGAAAGGAAGTGCTAAAGTAGGGAGATGATAATGCGCTATGAACACCTCAGCCAACATCCAAAGTTATTTCCCAAAGTAACCGGTCTGACCGTAACAGCGTTTGAC
>JACDGI010000418.1 GCA_013821665.1 Anaerolineae bacterium | reverse complement strand
GCGTGCTTGCTGCTGTTTATAGGCGGCAATTTGCGGCGGGAGTTCACCCGGTACGACCACATCCGGTAAATACAAAAATTCCCAGCCCGCCAGTTGAGCGCGGTAGCTGAGGTCTAAATCTTCGGTCAATGTCAAGTCACGCCAGCCACCGGCTTCGCGGATACATTGTGCCCGCCATACGCCACCTGAACCATTGAAGGTCATCAACCAACCGCCACGACTGCGGGCTGTCTGTTCAACCACAAAATGGCTGTCTAAGGCTAAAGTCTGGCCGAGTGTCAGCCAATTATTGAAGGGATTCAAATGTCCCCAACGGGTTTGCACCATGCCCAAGCGAGGACGTGCCACCAGATGAGGTATGGTTTTCCGTAAGAAATCCGGTGCAGGTACAAAATCCGCATCCAGCACCATCACGAACTCGGACTCCACCAGCGACATGCCGTAAGCCATCGCACCTGCTTTATAACCGGTGCGTTCTGGACGGCGAACATGCAGGATATTGAGGCCTTTTGCCGAAAGCTCAGCGACTTTGGTCGCCGTAATTTCGATTGTTTCGTCGTTTGAGTCGTCTAATACCTGCACGGTGAGCAGTTCACGGGGGTAATCTAAAGCGGCCACCGAATCCAACAAACGCCGAACAACATAGCGTTCGTTATAAAGAGGCAGTTGTACAACGACCGTCGGCCACTTTTCGACAGGTGGCGTAGGCACAGGGTCATGCCTGTGACGGAAGTAAACAAGCAACAAAAAAAGCTGGCTGCATGCATAGGTCGTCAGCAAGACAGCGCTAAGGATATACAGGAAGACAAGAAGATTGAGCAACATTCGGCAGAGTCTATCGGTATTAAGAAGACGTAGCAAGGGTAGGATCAAAACACTGGCGGAAAACTAAGCCGCACTTATTACCCTGCCACAACCCTCTGATGATCCAACACTGATTGTACGCAATTTTATCCGATTTGTTGCGCCCCAAAATTGGCTCAATGTCCTATTTTGGGCGCAATTGAGAAAACTAACACAATTACAACTGTTAATCTTTGATTTGCCGGAAACCTTCGCCATAAGCAACATGCCCATGTCCGATCACCATAAAGGCGTTGGGATCAGCCAAATGCACAAGCCGCTGCAAGCTGTTGACTTGCGCCCGCGAAACGGTAATAAAGAGCACTGTATGGTTTTGGTCAGTAAACATGCCCTTTCCCTGCCATGACGTTACCCCGCGCCCCATCGCTTCCATCACCAACTCGGAAATCGCATCCGGCTTATCGGTGATAATGGTGGCGATGCGGATCACGCTCGGCCCTTCTAAGACATAATCAGCCGTTGCGCCCCCCACGAACAGTGCAACTATAGCATAGAGTGCCCCTTCCCAACCAAATACCAATCCAGCCAATACGATGACTGCCGTGTCGGTATAGAGGGAGGTCGCACTTAAGGGCATACCAAAACGCTGCTGAAGGATGCGCCCCAACGTGGACGTGCCGCCCTGTGTGCCACCTGCCCGCAGCACCAATCCCCCTGCAACGCCCCCTAGAATACCACCAAATATAGCATTCAAAAGGACGTTTGTGCCAACTTCAACATTTACGGTATACGGTTTAAGAAATTCGACCAGAACCGAATACAACAAAATGTAAAATACGGTACGGACGACAATCCGCCAGCCGCCCAGCATCCGGTAGCCGAGTATTTGAATGGGAATGTTTCCCAATAGGATGATTAAACCGAGGGGCAGCCGCGCATCAAGGTGGTTCAGGATAACGGCCACACCCGTCACACCACCCGGCGCGATTTTAAACGGCGCAAAAAAGATGTTGACGCTGGCGGCATCGATGACAGCCGCAATAACCAACATCACATAACTGGTCACAATTTGCGAAGGGGTTAAACCAACCAAACGTCGATCCGCCATAAAATAACCCTTTAGCTGTTGAAAGTGATCCCGCGCTATTGTAACCGAGATGCCGCGTTTTGCCGCAAACTGTCGTTTAAATCTGCGTTATGATATGGCTACAAATTAAACCTATTGTTTTAAGAGGTTTGTTATGACTGAAATCGTGATTGTATCAGCGGCACGCACTCCGCTTGGTCGGCGCAACGGCTGGCTGCGTGAAGTCCATCCGGTGCGCTTGGGTGCATATGTTTTGTGCGAGGCATTGGCACGCGCCAATCTTGATCCATCGCAAGTCGAACATGTCATCATGGGCTGTGTGAGTCAAGTTGGTGAACAGACTTTTAACCTCGCGCGTAACGTGGTGTTGGATGCAGGTCTGCCGATTGAGGTTCCAGCAACCACGATTGATTTCCAATGTGGCAGCAGCCAGCAAGCTGTACACCTCGCTGCCGGAATGATCGCCAGTGGTCAGGCTGAAATCGTGGTAGCAGGTGGCGTGGAAAATATGACGCGCATCCCGATGGGATCGAGTTTGGGCAGCGGCAACCCGTTTACCGACAAAATCATGGAACAGTACAACATGATTCCGCAGGGTATGGCCGCAGATGAAATTGCTCAGAAATGGGGCATCAGCCGCGCCGAAGTGGATCAAATTGGTTATGACTCTCATATGAAAGCCGCCAAAGCACAGGTCAACGGCTGGTTCGATAAAGAAATCCTGCCGATTGAAGGGCTGGACGAAGAAAATAAACCCTTCATCGTTAACCGCGATCAAGGTGTGCGTCCTAATGCCTCACTCGAAAAGATGGCGACATTGCAACCGGCTTTCAATGCGGATGGGGTTATCACAGCGGGTAACAGCAGCCAGATTAGTGATGGTGCAGCAGCATTGGTCATTATGAGCCGCGAGAAAGCTGACTCACTCGGTATCCAACCCAAAGCGCGTTTAGTGTCGATGGTGACTGTCGGCAGCGATCCTCATTTGATGCTGACCGGCCCGATTGAGGTCACTCGCAAAGCATTAGTCCGTGCCGGTATGACTCTTGACCAAATTGATTTGTTTGAGGTCAATGAAGCCTTTGCCAGCGTGATTGGCATGTGGCAGCGCGAGATTGGTGCGGATATGAGCAAAGTCAATGTGCATGGTGGCGCGATTGCACTGGGACATCCATTGGGTGCGTCCGGCGCGCGGTTGATGACGACTCTGATTCACGCGCTCGAAACCCACGATAAACGCTTCGGTTTGCAAACCATGTGCTGTGGTGGCGGTATGGGAACCGGCACGATTATCGAGCGTTTAGCCTAATTTAAGAAACACATCGATTGATTTTTTACAAGCATTTGAGAGCGCTTTCAAAATAGTATTGCGTTCTGATGGGCATTCCGCTATATCTAGACTTCCTTAGAATTTTATTGATGAGGATTGGTATGAAGACCTTGTTTCGAACGATACCCCGTTTACTATGTATTGCTTTCCTTATTCTGCTGTCGCTGCCCGTGATGGCGCAGGAAACAACTGCTGAACCTCCGGCGGACGCGCCCTATAAAAATGCGTCTCTGCCCGTTGAAGATCGCGTCAATGACTTGCTGGCACGCATGACCGTAGCCGAAAAAATCGGTCAGATGACACAGGTTGAAAAGAACAGCATCAAGCTCACCGATATTGACGGCTTGTTCATTGGCTCGCTGCTCAGCGGTGGCGGCGGTTATCCCTCGGACAACTCGGCTGAGGCATGGGCTAAGATGACCGACACCTTCCAAGAACAGGCGCTCAAAACCCGCCTCGCCATTCCGTTGATTTATGGTGCGGATGGTGTTCATGGGCATAATAACCTCGAAGGTGCGGTGATCTTCCCGCATAACATCGGCATGGGCGCAACCCGTGACGCGGATTTGGTACAAAAAGAATGTGCCGTGACTGCTCAGGAAATGGCCGCGACTGGCGTTTTCTGGGATTTCTCGCCAGTGGTGGCGGTTGTGCAAGATATTCGTTGGGGACGTACCTACGAAAGCTATAGCGAAAATACTGATGTCGTCACACAGCTTGGATCAGCTTGCGTCAAAGGCTTGCAAAGTAATAAGCCCTTTGTACTGGCGACACCCAAACATTTCATCGGCGATGGGGGTACTGGATGGGGTACTTCAACGGTTCAGGGTTATATGCTGGATCAAGGTGTGACACGCGGCGATGAAGCCAATCTGCGTGACAAGTTCTTGCCGCCTTATAAAGCAGCCATTGATGCGGGTGCCATGAGCATTATGATTTCATTTTCGAGCTTTGGCGGCATGAAGATGAGCGCCCAAAAATATCTGATTACCGATGTCCTCAAAGGCGAACTCGGTTTCAAAGGCTTCACCATCTCCGACTGGCAAGCCATTGACCAGATTTCCGGTGATTATTACAAGGATGTGGTCACGGCTTTCAACGCAGGCATGGATATGAACATGGTGCCAACCAACTATCCAACCTTCATCCGCGTGATGACCAAAGCCATCGAGGCCGGTGATATTCCGATGGAACGTATTGATGATGCTGTGCGCCGCATTTTGCGCGTCAAGTTCATGATGGGCTTGTTTGAACATCCGATGAGCAATGCAGCCGATTTGGCAACGGTTGGTTCCGACGCACACCGCGCCGTGGCGCGCCAAGCCGTGAGTGAGTCACTGGTGCTGCTCAAGAACGATAACAATGCCCTGCCGCTCAAGAAAGACGCGCCGCATATCTTCGTGGCAGGTGGATCAGCCGACGATATTGGTGTGCAATCCGGCGGCTGGACGATTGAGTGGCAGGGGCGATCTGGCAAAATCACCCCCGGCACAACCATCCGCGCCGCCATTCAAAACGCGGTTGGTTCCAGCGCCGATGTGCAATTTGACCGTTTTGGCAACTTCAAAAAAGCTGTCGATGCCGCTGGAAATCCGCTTCATGCCGAAGTCGGTATCGTGGTGGTGGGTGAACAGCCTTACGCCGAAGGGAAAGGTGATGCGTCCGACTTAGCGCTTTCCGAGGCTGATATGACTGATATTAACAAGATGCGTGACCGCGTGGACACGCTGGTGATTGTTCTGGTTTCAGGCCGTCCGATGATTATCAATGATGCGCTGAAGCAAGCGGATGCGTTTGTGGCGGCTTGGCTGCCGGGAACCGAAGGCGAAGGTGTAGCGGATGTATTGTTCGGTGACCAACCGTTTAAGGGTAAACTGCCGTACACATGGCCTAAGTCGATGGATCAACTGCCCTTTGACTTTAAGAACCTGCCGACGACCGGCGATGCGGCTCCACTGTTCCCATTTGGCTATGGCCTGACAACGGGCTAAACAATCAATTGATTTTATGTAGGGCGCACAGCCGTGCGCCCCTACGGCAAGCCCTCGTTATTTCTTTCGAGATTCCAGCCGTTTCTCCAACACTGCCAGAATATCAGTCTGCACCTTTTCCACGGATTGCGCAGCATTAACGACTTCCCAACGTTTGGGATCAGCCGCCACCAAGGCATGATAACCCTCGCGCACCCGCTTATGGAAGTCGATAGCCATCGCATCCAAACGGTTCCATTCGCCACCTTTATCCAGCGAACTAAGACGGCGTTGCAAACTGTCTTCAGGGGCAATGTCCAGCAGCACCGTTAGATCAGGTTTGAGTCCGCCAGTCGCGAACTCGGTTATCAACTTCAGTTGGTTCAGATCAAGGCCGTGACCATAACCTTGATAGGCATAAGTCGAGTCAAAAAAGCGGTCACAAATAACGAGGCCACCTTTCGCCATGTGTGGTTTGATAACTTCCTCGACGATTTGCGCCCGTGACGCGCTGTACATCAGCAGCTCAGTACGGGGATGCATGGCGTGATTTTTCATATCATGCAGTACGTGACGAATCTGGTTACCGATGTCCGTGCCACCCGGCTCGCGCGTCAATAACACGTTAAGTCCACGCGCTTTAAGGGTTTCGACCGTCATCGCCACCTGAGTCGTTTTCCCGCCGCCATCCGGCCCTTCAAATGTAATAAACATCAGTTCTTTTCCATATTATTGGTGATCCTAAATCCAAACCGGAAGTTTACAGGCTGTAGATAG
Source organism: Anaerolineae bacterium (assembly GCA_013821665.1). Classification (GTDB taxonomy): domain Bacteria; phylum Chloroflexota; class Anaerolineae; order Aggregatilineales; family Phototrophicaceae; genus CFX2. The sequence continues at coordinate 1,230 of JACDGI010000418.1, read as the reverse complement.
ACAACGAAAAGGGCAGGTTTCAGCCTGCCCCATGCGTACCAACTTAAGAAAAAATAGGCTTTAGCGCCGTCGATTCTAATTCGCTAGCTTTACAAAATCGCGTGTTCCTCGGCGGGTTTGAGCGGGCTTCAGCCCCCTTCCCGCCGAAAAATGGAGCCGGATGCTTGAGCATCTGGCGGTAAAAATCCTTAAGTTGCTGCCTATGGGGCAGGTTTCACCCTGCCCTCATCACAATTTATATTATTGAACGAGCTTTAGTTCGCCCGCAAAATCCGAACACGACGTTCCGGTTCGTCGCCATAGCTTTCGCTGTAGAGACGTGCTTGACGTGCCATCTCATGTTGACGGCGGCGTGTATCAGGATCTTGTGGGTTCAAATCCACATATTCCGCGCCATTCCGCACGCGCAGGATAGCCGATTTGGTTTCTTCCATCGCCAATCCATAAGGATCATCAGGGCGAACAATGTCTTCCAGCCCGTACAGATCAATTAGGAAATTCTCGATTTGTGACACGGTGTTCGCCCGCAGCACATAAATCGGTGTGCCACGACGTTCGGCATCCACAATCAACTTGGGTCGGCGGCGATAATCGTTCTTGATGGTCACAATCGCATCCGACTGGCTGAAATCATCCACCACTGAGGCCGGTACATGCAAGCGTCGGGCAGATTGCATCAGACGGTTACGTGCCACACCGTAAGCATACAAACGCAGTGGTTGCAGCGCCGCATTCGGTACGGGGGCGGCATTAGAATTACCGTTGCCGGGACTGCTATTCCCGAAGTTATTGCTAAGAACGGGATTATGTCCGTTGGAGGTAATAGTCTTCCCACGACGACCATTTCCATTGCTGTTTTCTGGAACCAGCCCGTTATCTTTTTCGCGCAGGTTACGTCCGCTGCGTTCGGCACTGATACGCGGCTCCGGCACAATTGATTCGATTTCGATTTCGCCCTGTGCATTTCGGGCACGGAGTTCAATCGGCAGCGGACGACCGCGAAGCTGCCCATCGACTGCTGATGAGACATCTTCATGTACCGCCAAACGATCACGCGTTTGCAGTTCGATCAACACATCGAAGGTCGGCGGTGCTTTACGCTCCTGTACCGATTTTTGTGTACCACGACGACGCGCTTCTTCATCTGACAGTGTTACCGACTCGATACCACCAATCAGATCCGAGAGCGTCGGGTTGAGCATCAAGTTTTCGAGTGCGTTACCATGTGCC
>JACDGI010000417.1:6055-7209 GCA_013821665.1 Anaerolineae bacterium | reverse complement strand
ACATTTTCAAGGCACGGCACAGGTCGCCGAATGGGCCACCCGCACTATGAAAGCCTACGAGGTGATGGGCTGCGAACCGATCTATACCTGTGCGCCTTATCAAACCGGTTATCGACCCAAATTCGGTGAGCAAATCGCATGGGCGGAAAGCAACGCCATCGTTTTTGCCAACTCGGTCTTGGGCGCACGGACGCACCGCTACGGTGACTTCATTGACATCTGCGCCGCCATCACCGGACGTGCGCCGTCTGTCGGTTTGCATCTGACCGAAAATCGACGCGGACAAATTCTATTTCGCCTCGAAAATATTTCCGAACATCTGCTCAACGAAAGCGTGTTGTATCCGGTTTTGGGTTATCTGGTCGGCTCGCAAAGTGCCAACCGCATTCCGGTGATTGATGGTCTGCCATCAACAGCCAGCGAAGATCAACTCAAGGCGTTGGGAGCGGCTGCCGCATCATCCGGTGCAGTGGCACTTTTTCATGCGATTGGCATCACACCCGAAGCGCCTACACTAGAAGATGCTTTCCAACATCAACCACCTGAACAAACCATCACTGTTACACTTGATATGCTGCGCCAAATGCGTGACAAACTGACGACCGTTCCCGATGGCGAAATCAATGTGATCGCGCTTGGCAGTCCGCACTTCTCGATGACCGAATTTGCTGATTTACTGCCGTTAATTGAAGCCTATCCGCCGCATCCGTCGGTGGAGTTCATCGTTTGCACCAACCGTATCGTACAAGCTAATCTGCAAAAACGCGGCTGGTTGGAACGATTGCAAACGGCTGGCATACAAATTGTGGTTGATACCTGTGTGGTGGTTACGCCCATCGTCCGCGCCCGTAACGGCGTACTCATGACCAACTCCGGCAAATTCGCGCACTATGCCCCCGGTAATATTGGTTTTCAAGTGGTCTACGGCAGCCTCAGTGAATGCGTCCGTTCGGCGGCACAGGGTTCTGTCTGGCGCGATACCACTTTATGGAACGAGTAAAAAATGATATTTATTTCATTTTTTGACACTTTTTGAAATAGTGTTTATTCTTATTGCAAAAGTTGCAATAAGAACTACGAAAACTCAATGGATATTCAAGCATTTAAAAATAGCCCAGCAGGTAAACTAATTCTTGCTCATAATGGGTACCATG
>JACDGI010000417.1:0-6045 GCA_013821665.1 Anaerolineae bacterium | reverse complement strand
GTACCATGCCTATATTCCAAACGCCCTACCTCCCAAAATTTCTTTTGACGATATAAGTCTCATTCGATTACTCGCTGATGCTGAACGAGCACTTGGTCAGTTAGCAGGATTAGGTTACCTTGTTCCCAATCCTGATTTTTTGGTTATTCCTTATACGCGACTTGAAGCAGTCGCAAGTTCTCGTATAGAAGGAACTCAAGCATCTCTATCTGATCTTTTCTATTTTGAAGCAGCACAGGAAGTTCCACAGTACAAAGATGACGTAATCGAAGTTAAAAATTATCTTAATGCCCTTAATTACGGCATAAAAAGATTGGAAACATTGCCACTAAGCTTAAGGTTAGTGAGAGAAATCCATAAAATTTTAATGGACGATGCGCGTGGTGGCACAAGCGATAAAACTCCCGGCGAATTTCGTCGTTCCCCGAATTGGATTGGTCCTGATGGATGCAGCCTAAATGACGCAACTTTTGTTCCGCCGCCACATGATGAAATAGTAAAACTCTTAAGTGACTGGGAGAATTTTTTACATGATCGAGATTCATTACCTCTTTTAATTCAATGTGCTTATATGCACTATCAGTTTGAAACTGTACATCCTTTTTTGGATGGAAATGGCAGAGTAGGACGACTTCTAATTACTTTATTTTTGTGTGAACGGAAGGCACTTCCATATCCTCTTTTATATCTCAGCGCCTTTTTTGAACGTAACCGTAACGAATATTACGATTCTCTGATGGCCGTTAGTAAAGATGGAAATTGGCACAGATGGTTACGATTTTTCTTACAGGGGGTAATGACGCAAAGTCACCATGCAATTGAATCAGCAAAAAGAATTGTCAATCAGAGAGAAGCTTATCGTCAGTTCCTTCAAGAAAAAAAAGCCTCATCATCAGTTTTAGCACTACTTGATTTAATGTTTGTCAGTCCATACTTAAATATTCAACAAGCATCAGAAAAGTTAAAAATCAGTTTTAATACAGCGAAAAAATCTATGCAGCAATTAGAAGAACTAAAAATTGTACAAGAAGCAACAGGGCAACGTCGTAATCGAGTCTATTTTGCCGGTCGCTTATTAGACTTACTTGTCGAAACTGACCCTAATAAATCGACAATCGAATGAATAATCAACATGAAAAATAACATCCTTGCCATCTGCCTCGACTGTGGCGACACACTGGTCGATGAAGCTACTGAAGTCAAAACACCTGAGGGAGTGTCCCTGCGAGCCAATCTGATCCCCGGTGCGGATGAACTGATGCGCACGTTGAAGCAGCGCGGTTATCCATTAGCGCTGGTTGCGGATGGCCCCGCCGCGACCTTCCCCAACAACCTCCATCCCTACGGCTTATATGATCTCTTTGATGTCCTTGGCATCTCCGAGCATGTGGGTGTTGATAAACCGCATCCTGATATTTTCCACCACGCGCTCCAGCAGTTGAACATCGAACCTGCTGACTACGGCAAAGTGCTGATGGTCGGCAACAACCTCGAACGGGATGTTAAGGGCGCGAACCAATTGGGCATCATCAGTGTGTGGTTGGATTGGGCACCACGCCGCTCCAAAATTCCGGCGGATGCTTCTGAAGTGCCGAACTACACCATTAAAATGCCGCTTGATTTGCTGGCCGTCATTGACCAGATTGAACAGAGCCTTGCCAACACAGCCCAAACGAGCAGCCCATGAATATTTCTTCTCATCCGCTGGTATCCGGTACAGCCTCCGGTACGGTTCTCAAACTTGATGAGCCGCTCAGTCTATGGGGTGGACTCGAACCCACCACCGGCGAAATTACAGATCGTCGTCATCCGCAGAGTGGGCAAATCGTCACCGGACGCATCCTTGTCATGCCCAGTGGACGTGGATCGAGCAGCGCCAGCAGCATCCTCTTGGAAGCCGTGCGTTTGCATACCGCACCTGCCGCTATCATCACCGCCGAGGTTGATGGCATCCTCGCTCTGGGTGCAGTTGTCGCCCGTGACCTCTACAACAGCGCCCCACCGCTGCTAGTCGTCACTGCTGATGATTACGCCCGACTCACCGACAACCAGCATCTAACCATCAACGCTGATGGCTGCATCGAGTTCCAATCATGACACTGATTGCCCTGCGCGAAATCACCCGCGAAAATTGGCGAGAAGCCCTTCAGCTTACGGTTCATCCTGACCAACAGCGTTTCGTTGCCGATTATGCACCGATTGTGTTGGTCGGTTTGGCGAAAGCTTATGTCAGTCAATTTGGGTTAACATGGTTGCCCTATGGCATCTACGCTGGGCATGAAATGATTGGCTTCTTAGAACTGGCGCTCGACCCCGGTTCGACCGATCAATATTGGATGTATCACTTTTTCATCGACCAACGCTATCAAGGTAAAGGTTACGGTAAGAAAGCGCTGGCCGCCTTTATTGAGACGGTCGAACGCAACTACCCCGAATGCCGCTTCATCAACCTGACCGTTCACCCCGAAAACCAACCTGCCCAACGCCTTTATATAGCCGCCGGTTTCGTCCGTACCCGCGATGAAGCCTTCGGTGAACCCTTGTTCCGACTGCACATCTAATCATATGGATATTGCATCCTGATGGCGCGTTGGGTATGTTCTAGGTATATGCCATCGTCAATAATCGGTCACAGTGTTTAGACCGTCAGCTAAAAGGACACATCACCTATGCCTTCAATTTTTGATGAGATGATTGACCGCCGCGCTTCAGGTTCCGCTAAATGGAACTGGTATGATGCGGATGTGCTGCCCGCGTGGGTAGCTGATATGGACTTCCGCTGCCCCGATCCGGTTTTGCAGGCGCTTCACAAAGCAGTTGATCACGGCGTGTTTGGATACGAAACCGACTCCAAAAAGCTGCGCGACATCCTCACTGCCCGCATGGCCGAACGTTACAACTGGCAGATCAAACCCACCAATTTGCAGTTCACGCCCAATCTCGTCAGCGTTTTGAACTTCGTCAGCATGGCCTTCAGTGATCCCGGCGACGAAATCATCATGACCACGCCAGTCTATCCGCCCTTTATTGGTGCGCCCGGTAATAGCAACCGCATCTCTACGATGGTCGATATGGCCGTTACCCAAGATGCCCAGCTCATCCGCTACGAGATCGACTTTGATGCTTTTGAAGCGGCTATCACCCCGCGCACCAAAGTCTTTATCCTCTGCAATCCGCATAATCCCGTCGGACGGATGTGGTCACGTGCCGATTTGGAACACTTGGCGGAGATTTGTCTGCGCCACAACATCCTCATCTGCTCCGATGAAATCCACTGCGATTTAATCATGGACGGTGGCACACATATCCCGATGGCAAGCCTCTCGCCGGAGATTGCCGACCACACCATCACCATCATGTCGCCCAGCAAAACCTTCAACATGCCCTCGTTGGGAATAGCCTTCGCCATCGCCCAAAACGAAACCGTGTACAAAACACTGGAGAAGGCTATGACCGGTTTCTTGCCGCATGTCGGTACACCCGGCATCGTCGCAGCGGAAGCAGCCTATGCCGACTGCCAATCGTGGGTCGATCAACTGCTGCCTTACCTCAAGGGCAACCGCGATTACGTGGTCAATTATGTGCGCGAACATTTCCCACAGGTCAACTACACCTGTCCGGAAGCCACTTATCTCGGCTGGTTGGATTGGCGTGCCATGCAGTTGCCCGGTGAAAGTCCCTTCAAATTCTTCCTTGAAAAAGCCCGTGTCGGCTATAGTGATGGCGCACCATTCGGTAAAGCTGGCGAAGGCTTCACCCGTATTAATTACGCCACCTCACGCCAACTTCTCGAACAAATCATGGAACGCACCCGCGCCGCCATCGAAGACCTCTAAGCGTTCAAGGTTTCTCATGCAGGACACAGCCGTTATTTATTTGCTGTGTCCTCATGATGTCAATGCTTTGGTTTTCATTAGCACTCGCTAAACTTCATGAATTTTCTGTAGATTTCAACGCTAAACCTGTATAAGTTATATATGATGTAACTACGCTTAAGTAAGCGTATGCATCTAATCGCTTCTACTGTTACCACTTAATTATTGTAATGGATATCACATGCCTACCGAATTTAATCCTAATCGCTTCATCTCACTCGATTTGCACGGGAAACATCAGCATCTCAACGCCACTAAAAAGCAACCGTTGAATGAGGCGTTGAAAATGCAGCATATTCAGCCCAACACGCCGGTGCTTTATACCAACCACAACGACACCGTACTCGTCTTTCAGACCCGTCATTTCGCGCTCTACAATGTTTTGCAAAGTCCGGACGGCGAATCGCCGTGGATGGCAACGTTCTGTTCGGTGTGTAATGCTGGCACCAGTTTTTCACCGGTTGTAGATAATATCCGCTACGATTTTTATGGCGCAGGCTTTTACGATGCAATGACGCTGATAGCAGATACCCAGACCGGTTCATATTGGAATCACATTACAGGCGAATGTATCGCCGGAAAAATGCGGGGCATACTTTTGCAACAACTTGCAAATTTAACGCACTCGACAGCCGAAGCTGTTGCCAAAATTCATCCTGATGCCCAACTTATCATCTCCTCACTAGATGCCGGACGCGCGTCGATGGACGACTTCGCGGAAGGGCTTCGCACTTCATCCAGTCCTGATTGGCTGCCTGCACTACACGACACATTGGATACCCAATCGGAAGACACGCGCTTACCCCGTCTTGAAATGGGGTTAGGCGTATGGACACCCACAGCAGCACATTTCTACCCCTTCAAAACCATCAATATGTTCGACAATATTCTATTTGACCAAGTGGATGACCAGCGGCTGCTTGTCTATGTCGATCCTGAAACATTCACTCCATCGGCCTTATACACCGATGCAACCGCTGCCACATGGCGCGGCGAGACCCTCATGCTTAACAACGGGCAAATGATTAAGGAAAGCAGTCTGGTCGCCAGCGGTGATATCCTGCCGATGAAACGTCCACTGCAATTGTTCCAGCGCTGGTATGGTTTCTCGATCACCTTTCCGGGATGCAACATTTATACGGCAGAAAAAATCCCCAACATAGCGACCTTCTAGACACTTGTTTAAGTCTTGAAGCCCCTTTTAGGGCTTGTCCGGTACTGTTTTACACAAATGCCTACAAGATTCGTACTTCTTTAGCCCAAAATCCTGTTTTTGTAGGGGCGCGGATTTATCCCGCCCGCACTTATCACACAGAAATACCTGTTATTGAAGCACCTTTAGTGTGCTTGTCTGGCAATTAGCTGTGCGGCTTTAGCCCTCAGCGAGGCAAACTACGATATTTTTAATACCGGACAAGCCTTTTACGGGGCTTTATTCATCTTGACGGAGGGTTATGGTCTTTTACATATTAAAGTGGTAATCAATGGTCGATAATTTTGCCTTCGACCAAGTGAATTAGTGTAGGGATGAGGCCTGCCTCATCCGTTGGCTAAATACCATTCCAATTAGTAAATCACCATTAGCCTCCGGCAATAGCAAACCACTTATTCCGAGTCGATGCCAAGGTCATAGATCGCTCTGCGTTCCCAACCGGATTCGCTAGCAAGCGTTCGGGCGGCACTGCTGAGCGAGTCACCCGCTGCGATCCGTTCAGCCAGAGCAGCACGGATTTGATCTTCCTCCCACACAATCGGTTCGGTTTGCGGTGCGCCAGCCATCACCAGCACGATCTCACCGCGTGGGGCTTGTTCGGTGAAATGCACCAACACCTCAGTCACCGTGCCGCGCTGAAACTCCTCGAACTTCTTGCTCAGTTCCCGCGCCACACAAATTTGACGATCACCGAACATATCTTGTACCACCTTGAGCGTATCCACCAGCCGGTTCGGGCTTTCGTAGGCGATCAAGGTGCGGCGTTCGTCGGCAATCGTCGCCAGAAAATCGCGCAGGGCGCGGTCTTTACGAGGCAAAAATCCGAGGTAAACAAAACCATCGGTCGGTAAGCCCGATCCAACGAGCGCGGTGGTGATGGCACTCGCACCGGGTAAGGATTCGACACGAACGCCCTGCTCGATGGCCTGGCGCACCAGTTCATAACCGGGGTCAGAG
>JACDGI010000416.1 GCA_013821665.1 Anaerolineae bacterium | reverse complement strand
ATCTACAATATGCAGTAGTAAATCAGCCTCAATAATTTCTTCGAGTGTGGCGCGGAAAGCCGCAATCAGATTTGTGGGCAGCTTTTGAATGAAGCCAACCGTATCGGTCATCAAGACGTGACGACCGGATGGCAAATCGACTTTACGGGTAAGCGGATCGAGGGTCGCAAATAGTTGATTCGCAACATATACATCTGAACCAGTTATCGTTCTAAGCAGCGTGGATTTACCGGCGTTGGTATAACCGACTAAGGCAATAACAGGAATACCGGCGCGACTGCGTTGACCACGATATTGGCGACGATGTTCTCGGACATGCTCTAATTCTTCTTTGAGTTTGGATATTTTTCGGCTAATTTCGCGTTTATCGACTTCAAGCTGAGTTTCGCCGGGGCCGCGCAAACCTACGCCACCACTGCCACCGCGCGCTGAGCCACCACCGGCTTGCCGTGCTAAATGCGTCCACTGTCGTGTTAGACGTGGCAAACGATATTCGTATTGAGCAAGTTCAACTTGTAAAGCACCTTCTCTGGTGCGGGCGTGTTGAGCAAATATATCGAGAATAAGTGCAGAGCGATCCAGAACTTTGATACTCTCGCCGAATTCCTTTTCAAGTTGACGCTGATGCCGGGGTGAAAGCTCATCGTCAAAGATGACCGCTTGAGCATCTAACTCAATCATCTGTTCTTTTATTTCTTCTACTTTGCCAGAGCCAACGTAAGTGTTGGGGTCGATTTGCTGCATTCTCTGTATCGTTTGACCAACCACTTCCATACCGGCAGTATCGGCCAGCATTGTAAGCTCTAAAAGTGAATCTTCCAATTTTAGTAGAGGACGGGCGTTTTTGACTTGCGCCGCGACTAAGACGGTACGTTCTTTTCCGGGTGTAACCGGTATTAGTTCATGCATAAAGACACATCACAGTTCTGATCGTTAATTTGAATCTTTTCTGTTTGGATACCAATCTCGAAGTCTTTGGAGCGCTATCTCCAAGCGATCATCGGAAATGCCGAGACTGATACGAATATATTTCCCGCCACCAGAACCGTAAGCGCTGCCGGGTGCAAACGCGACATGCGCTTGGTCAAGTGTTTGATTTACATATTTATCGCCGTCACCATCTTCAACACAGCCCCAAATATATAAAGAACCCTTTGGTTTTTGTGCTTGCAACCCGATATAGGGCAATGTTTCCAATATACGGTCTCTTCGGCGTTGGTAGACGGTATTTCGTTCGTCAATCCAGCTTCGAGGTGTGGAATCCAGTGCCACTATACCAGCATCATAGATAGGACGGAAGTGACCGCTATCCACATTGCTCTTAACTTGCAAGAGTGTTTTGATGACATCAGCATTTCCTACAGCCGCTCCTAAGCGCCAACCGCCCATGTTAAATGTCTTAGAAAATGACATGAACTCAATGGCACAATTCTTTGCATTCTTGGCCTCAAGTACGCTGGATGCCTTGTAGCCATCGTATGTTACATCGACATATGGATTGTCGGATGCCAGAAGTATGTCATGTTTATTTGACCAGTCCACGACAGTTTGATAGAAATCCAGTTCTGCCGTTGCGCCAGTGGGATTATTCGGATAATTAACCCACATTAGCTTTGCCCGGTCAGCAATTGCATCAGGCACACTTAAAACATCGAGCAAAAACCCTGTTTCGCGTGACATAGGCAGCCAGTGAACATCACCTCCGGCTAACCGTGCCCCCATCGAATAGGATGGGTAACTAATATCGGGAACTAGCGCAAGATCACCACGATCTAAATAGGCTAAACTGAGGTTGACGATACCTTCTTTACTACCCAGAAGTGGTAGAACTTCTTTTTCGGGATTTAGAACAACCTCAAATCGTTTTTTATAGTATCGAGCAACGGCCTCACGAAAAGCCGGAATTCCCCGATAACCGGAATAGCCATGCGTAGTGGCTTCATGCGCTGAATTCGATAACGCATCAATCACTGCAAGAGGTGGAGGCAAATCGGGACTACCAATATCAAGGCTAATGACATCAATGCCTTGTGCCTGCATCGCCTGAATACGTTGGGCAATTACAGCGAAGAAGTAAACTGGAAGATTATTGAGACGCGCCGCGCGGTCTGGCATGAATCACCCCATTAACAGTGAAGATGAAATGAAAAATTTAGGTGGCACATTAGCTCTGATTTTGAGTGCGCCAAGCAGTTTCGTCAGGTACTGCATTTCCCATCGGTACCATGATGTGAAATACGCTTCCCGGACACTGGTTTTCGTCATACCCATCACTTTCCGCCCAAATAGTACCACCATGAGCATCAATAATGCCCTTAGCAATTGGTAAACCCAAGCCGGGGCCACCACCTTTGAATTTGGTTTTACCACTTGAATGTAAGGATGCGTCACCAAGTGCGGAAAAGCTGTCAAATATATGTGGTAAATTACTGGGATCAATACCAACACCATCATCGACAATCATAATGTCCGTGAACCCCGGCAGTGATCTCCCCTGTATTTGAACACGACCCCCGTCTGGTGTGTATTTGACCGCGTTCATCATTACTTTTTGAACCGCTTGAAGTAAACGATCAGGATCTGCGTAGGTCGGTTCTTTGGGGATGCTGTCACGGTCGATTTCAATTTCAACCGTTCGAGTAGCGAATTGCTTACGCACATTCTTTTCGGCTGCGTTGATGAGTTGGTTGAACCAAACTGGTTGGAAGTGAAACTCCATTATTCTAAGATCCAACAATGAGACATCAATGATGTCGTTAATGATGTCTCGCAGTCGTTTTGTTCCACTTTTTATGCCGTCAATGAGCAAAAAACTTTGCGGGTCATTTGAATAAGGTGCAGAACTTCCCATCATGTCTACATAGCCCTCGACTAATGTTAAGGGTGTACGTAGTTCATGGGCTGCGACGGCAATGAAATTGGACTTGCTTTTGTCGAGATGTTTGACACGTGTTTGCGCCCGATGAAGTTGCCGACGCATATCATCTAAGAGTGAGTCGTTTTCTAGGCTCTCCAGATAGATCATGGCCTCGGTGAATATGAGATCACTGTCTGTCAATAAAGGAATAGCTTCTTCAGGCGGACAGGTTCCCAAAACGTGCGCCCACACGACTTGTTTAAGGGTTACAAGTAGTGGCAGCAGACTCATGACTTCGCCATCTGTCTGTGTACTGCGGCCCTTAACCCAATCAGTTAAGATGGTTGATATAGGGGTTAAGGCATTTATTTGGGCTGCTTGTGCAAACGCATCGAAAAATACGCGCACTGAATCAGCGATTTGTAATTTTACGGTTTCATCTTGCGACAGCCGGATAACGGCATTGTCAATCAATGCGTCAGAATAGGTTTCAAGCCAATGTCGCAAATCGCGCATGATTTATTCAGCTTCCCAATGGATGCTCGCACTCGTAAAGTGCCAAATTTAGGTAAGCACATTATATGGTTGAGCGGCCTTTGATTGCAAATATGCGTCTTCTAACAAGCCTATCGATTCTTGCATCGCACTATTCGCTCGTTCGGCATAAGCTATATAACGATCCCGCTTATTCTTAACGGGGTCTTCCAATTCAGGCATGATGCCAAAGTTCGCTTTCATTGGCTGGAAATGTTTTGGCTCGGCATGCGTTATATAGTGGCACAATGCACCGATCATCGTTGTAGCCGGCAAGATATAAGCTGATTTACCCTCAAGCTGGCGTGCCAAGTTAATTGCTGCAACAAGACCTGTAGCAACATTGCCAACATAACCTTCTACGCCGGTAATTTGACCACCGAAAAATAAATCTTGACGGTTGCGGGATTGCATAGTCGGCTCGAGTAGGGTAGGGGAATTTATGAAAGTGTTTCGGTGCATTTGACCCATGCGAACGAATTCGGCTTGTCCAAGACCGGGGATGAGGCGAAGAATTTGTTCTTGTTCGCCCCATTTGATATTGGTTTGAAAGCCAACAATATTGTACAAACTGCCCGCTAAATTATCGCGTCGAAGTTGAACAATAGCATGTGGCCGATGCCCTGTTCGCGGATCTTTCAAACCGACAGGACGCATCGGGCCGAAAGCTAAGGTATCCTCACCGCGAGAAGCCAATTGTTCAATGGGCAAACAACCTTCAAAAAAATGAGGGTCATCTCGCTCAAAGTCACGTAAATCTGCCGTTGAGGAGGTGAGAATCGCTTGCACAAAGGCAGCATATTCTGCCTTATTCATAGGACAGTTAATATAGTCGCCTTCTTCTTCATCACCGCGATCATAACGACTGGCCTTAAAAGCCAGTGTCATGTCGATACTTTCAGCGGTAACAATAGGTGCAATCGCATCGTAAAAGTACAAATACTCTTGACCAGCCAGTTGAGCAATTGCCGCAGCAAGGGTTGGCGCTGTCAGGGGCCCGGTCGCAATAATGGTCGGCCCATCTGGAATGGCAGTAATTTCTTCACGAATAAGTCTGATATTGGGATGTGTCTCGATTTTGGATGTAACCAAAGTCGCAAAAGCATCTCGATCAACTGCTAACGCGCCACCGGCAGGAACCGCAGTTTCTTCGGCAGAGGCGATGAGCAAGGATTTGAGCAACTTCAGTTCGTTTTGCAACACACCAGTTGCACGGTCAGCGAGTTTTGAACCCATTGAGTTGCTGCATACAAGTTCAGAAAGACGATTTGTGACGTGCGCTCCGGTTGTTTTGTGAGGACGCATCTCATATAACTCAACCTGAAACCCACGTTCGGCAAGCTGCCAAGCTGCTTCTGAACCGGCTAAACCACCGCCGATGATTTTAACTGTCGGTGCCATAAACGGATACCTTCATAAACTATAGAAATGTGAAGATAGAATAGTGTAGGGAATTGAACGAATTAAATCAATTCCTTAGCCAAATTATAATAGGAACGTATTTGATGGCCGTATTCGGTATTTGGCGGAACAATATCTAATGCTGATTGATAGGCTTGTATGGCTTCGTCGTAACGCTTGAGAGCGAAGTATGCTCCACCTAATAACTCATAAACACGATAATCTTCAACACCTAAACCATCTTGTTGAGCTATATTCAGCAAGCGGTTAATGCTTTCGATGGTTTCTTTATAAGCGTGTTTTTTGTATTGGCAGCGGGCAATTTGTTGATACAAAGATAACTCCCAAGGATGATCGGGATTAAACTGCAAGGCAGTTACATAATCGGATATAGCGTCATCGTATTGGCCGAGAGTGAAGTGTGCATTGCCGCGCATCTCATAGACCCGTGACCATGTGACATCGGCACCGGGAGGGCGCTTTGTCTGTTGTGTAAATTGTTCTAGGTAAGCAAGTGCTTGTTTATCATGGCCTTGTATGCTTGAAAACAACTCCGTGATATTGAGAATTGCTTCGGATAATGATCTTTTTTCAACGTGAGATGTTGAGGCAAGTTTAAGAGCCCGCTCAGCACTTTCTATAGCACGATCATTGTCGCCAGCAGCTTTATAGACCCGACTGCAAAGCATATTGGTTTGCACCAACCAGTGAGAGTCTTCACTGTGAGGGTAGGTATTTACGGCACGCTCCAGAAAGGCCAATGAACGCTCGATATCTCGATTCTCGTAGAAAGCAATAAAGCCGAGACGTTCATAGCAATACGCTGTCAGATATCGGACATGACTTGCGCTAATGAGTGACGTATGGAAGCGTTCTTCAGCAAGTTTAATGTTGTTTTGAGTAAGATATATTCGGCCTTGCTGGTAATGCACCCAGCCGATATTTGCATAGTTTGAATATTCTTTTGTTATTTGCTCATAGGCTTCTTGTGCTCGCAAAGTGTCCGCACGTTCAGCAAAACCGACGCTGGCAAGTTCAAAACGGGCAAAATGCGCATCTCCCCAAAGCTCCAAGTATTGTGCCACTGGTGTATTAAATTCGTTTGTAGATACTTGTGCCGAGACTAAATCGTTGATGGCATCTTCGGGTCTTCCGGTGAGCAAGCGGGTTCTTGCGCGGAACATTAATAATGTGGATAAATCCTTTGGGGCCAGATTAGATCGCATCAAACGCGCGATAATCACATCCGCTTTTTTGATTTCACTCTTATCAATTAAAGACTCAATCTGTTGCAAATCACTCATAACACATCCATACATCAATTTCTGTGTCGCGGTTCATTATACCGCATATCGCCATCTCAAATGAAAAGCGCGACTCTGGAAGCCGCGCTCGTTTTTGAACTATGGGAAGGGAGTGCTAAAGCGAGTTAGGGTCTTGCACCTAGAATAATCGTCGCATTTTGCCCACCAAGACCAAAGCTGTTCGATAAAATATAGCGTAATCCCTTTGCGTCTCTTGCTACATTAGGCACATAATCAAGATCGCATTCAGGATCAGGTGTTTCGTAGTTGATGGTTGGATGAATGATTTGATCGAATAGGGTCATGGCACAGGCAACTATTTCGATTGCCCCCGACCCAGCAAGGGCGTGTCCCATCATACTTTTCGTAGAACTAATAGCCAGATTATAGGCTTGCTCACCGAAAACTTGCTTAATAGCCAGCGTTTCCATTGCATCATTCGCTTTGGTCGAGGTTCCATGTGCGTTGATATACTGAATGTCTTCGGTATTAACATGGGCATCGTCTAAAGCCCAGCGCATTGACCGAATTGCACCACGCCCTTCAGGATCTAGCGCAGCAATGTGATAAGCATCCGAAGATGAGGCGTGACCGAGAATCTCGGCGTAGATTTTTGCACCACGCTTCAAGGCATGAGCCAAACTTTCAATGATGACAATGCCACAGCCTTCGCTAAAGACGAAGCCCGAACGATTGGCATCAAACGGACGACTGGCGGCAGAAGGGTTATCGTTATATTCGCTGGCGAGCGCTTGCATGGCATCAAAGCCGGCGATGGCATAATCTTGCAATACGGCTTCAACACCACCGGTAATGACCATATCAGAGCGCCCATTACGAATAAGCTCCGAAGCCTCACCAACGGATTGAGTCCCCGCAGCACAGGCGGTTGAGGGTGCATTAAGAGGGCCGAGCGCACGGAAAAACTTACTAACATAGTGGGCTGGCATGTTGGGCAGAGAATTGATGAGGGATAGAGGGTTAGGTTTGACGAAACCGGAAGTTTTGTACTTGTAGGTACTCTGTTCCGCCATTTCATGTGCGCCGAGTGAGGACCCGATAACAACCCCAACCCGTTCGCCTTCGGCTTCCGCTGCCACGACGTGTTCCGCCGCGCCGGGGTCCGGGCACC
>JACDGI010000415.1 GCA_013821665.1 Anaerolineae bacterium | reverse complement strand
CGTCTAAACTGTAACCGAGCGCGACATGCCCGTAATCATCACTAAATAGCGAGTCGTCCGCGACAAATTCCACGCTGGTTGCCGTCGTCAGGGGCAGGCTGAAACTTGCCAATAAGCGATCACGCTGGCTGACGATTAACACCCCTTGATAGGTGGTGCTGTTATAAGCGACATAAGCCAGTAATGTGCCGTTGCGTGCGACCGCTACTTTTCCCGGATAATGATCAAAGCCCGCGACCAAAGGGAGTGTAAAAGTATCTATGACTTGTCCGCTGCTGTCAATTGTGTCTAACCGACCGCTGGTCGGCTCATATAGCTTGACCGTCCAATTGGCACCGCCCGTCTGAGCCTGTGCAGTGACAGTTGCCAGTAGCAGCCACATCGCCGCCAACAACCACACCATTTTTTTGATCATGCTTTCCACTCCCGCAAACCGCTTGCATGTTTCTAAACAGTTTAGGCGTGATGGCTATCGAATGCAAAAACGGGACTTTGTTCGCATTTTGGAGCGTATCATAAACGGAAATAATCCTGAAGAATTAATGTGAAACACTTTAAATTTGAACATTATTACTATAGAATTGAAATATTTGTACTCTGCCCGTAATCTTAATCGTGTTTGGTGACGGAATAACATGTCTGCAACCCTGACTCGGCTCGTTGCCCGTTTTGATATTCCTGCCCAAGCGACTAATCGCACCCTCCTACTTCTTAATCGTATGACGCTTGCAATTATTACGATTGCGCTTGTTCATGCTGGTGTCATGACATTCATTCTCAAGCGATATGATATTGCACTTTATGGGCTGGCATCTGCGATTTTATCCACTTTACTTAATCTGCTTGCCCGTTGGGGACATGTCCGCTTAGCAAGTTACCTATTTATTGGCGGGTTATGGGTTGTCGTCACCCTGCCTAATTTATTGTTGGGTGGTGATGGAGTCTACGGTGTAGCCTTTAGTGCCTATATTATTCCAGTGTTGCTAGCCGGATTTTTGCTGGGTGGCAAAACGAGCTTTTGGACGGCCCTCTTTTCGCTGCTGGCCGGTATATTCTTTGCCCTCAGAGCCAACAATCTTCCAAACTTTACCATCACTTATACGTCTGTAGATGTCCTGTTAAAGTTAAGCTCTGAAGCGTTATTTTTCTTTGTTGCCGCAACGCTGTTGACCCTTACGAATCGCAGTGTGGCTGCTGCCCTTAATCGCGCCCAATCGAGTGAGGAAAATCTGCTCATCCGCAACGGTGAATTGGAACGCGAGATTGCAGACCGTCAACAAATCGAGTTGGCGCTGCGTGCCAGCGATCAAACTGCTAAAGAATTTCAGGACTATCTTAAAGAATTGCATGAAGTAAGTATGCAGTTAGCCAATGTAACCACTTTGGATGAATTGCATCGTCAAGCCATCGTGTTTGGGCTAAAGCGCCTCGGTTTTGATCGAATGGGCTGGTTTATGCTGAGTGAAGATGGACATACGCTTCTAGGAACCTACGGGACTGACCTAGAGGGTAATGTGGAAGATGTATATGATGTAAGAACTGAAGTTGCGTTAGATAATTGGACAAGTAGCTTTCAACGCTTTAGCTCTAATGGACATGTCTACTTTCGAATTGATACTGACCTGAAGGATCGAAATCGCGTTGTCGGGCTCGGCTGGAACGCTTTTGCGGCAGTTACACACGGTGACACTATTTTAGGTTGGCTTGTTGCTGATAATCTGCTACATCATCAACCCTTACAGGATTATCAACTTGAACTAATGAGGCTTTATGGGGCAATGTTGGGGCAATTATTTGTTCAAAAACAGACTCAACAACTGCTTGCGGAAAAAGATAACCGCTTACAGTTAGCCCTCAATGCGGCACAAATGCGTTCGTGGGACTGGGATATTTTGACAGATGAAATCGTCCGCCATGATCTCCATGAAACCATCGCTTTGCCAATCCGCTCCAACTATGCCGAATTCATAAGTCAAGTGTATCCCGATGATCAACACATCGTTCTTAATGCCGCCCGACAAATGGTCGAACGCACCGGAATATTTGAAGCGGAGTATCGTGCCATTGATGATACTGGTACATTGCACTGGTTCTATTCACTGGGGCAGCCTTATCAAAATGATAACGGCGAAATTATAGGTGTGGCCGGTGTTATCCAAGACATCACGGGTCGAAAATCCATCGAAGAATCGCTTAAACGTGCCGACCAACAGGCGATGGAACTCATCTTGGAAAGAGAACGTGTGGGTGCGTTGACCGAATTTATCAACACCATCTCGCACGACTTCAAAACGCCGCTTGCGATTATTAATAACAGCCTCTATTTGCTGCAACGGATTGACGATCCGGTTAAGCAAAAAGACAAACTCAATCTCATCAAAATGCAAACCCTGCTGCTTGATAAGCAAATTCAGGATATTCTCACGATCTCGCGTCTCGAATATGCACCGCAGACCGTCCCTCACTCGGTGAATATCAATATTTTACTCGGTAAAATTGGAGAACTTTTTCATCCCTCGTTTGAGCATAAGAATCAGACGGTGAAGTTTGAACTGCAATCTCATCTACCGAATGTTTTGGCGGATGCCGATGAACTGGATCGCGCCTTTGTCAATCTGGTCGAGAATGCCATTAACTACACCCCTGTTGGTGGCAGCATTACTATCACAACGCATGTCATGGATGGTGAGGTCGAGTGCGCCATTACAGATACGGGCATTGGCATGACCGCGCCGGATACCCATCAAATCTTCAATAACTTTTACCGAGCCGAAAATGCTCGCATGATTAACAGCAAAGGTACCGGTTTGGGCTTGGCGATTGTCAAGCGCATCGTTACCAATCATAATGGAACGATCACTGTAGACAGTGAATTGGGGAAGGGCACATCCTTCCACTTACGTTTCCCGATCATGGTGGAAGTAGAGTAAAAACCGTTCCATTTTCCTAAAACTCGCGACTTTCTGTGTTCGCTCCCTTTGGACTCTGGTAAAAAATCTTGGCGTTCTTGGCGACTTGGCGGTTCAATCTTTTTGGTCTTCATCGTCTCCATCTGTGGCTGTCAATCGGTCTATTATTTCTGCTTCAAGCCTCGACCACCCAAGCACAGCCGCAATCCACTTATATTCGCGCTTCTCGTCTAGGTATTACCTTTATCAGTTCGCTTGACCATCCTGCCAATGACATCCGTTATCAGCGTGCTTTGTTATTGGGCGCGGCATGGAATCGCTGGCCGATGTATTGGGATCGTATCGAAGTCGCCCCCAATACCTTCGATTGGTCGGGCTACGACCGCCTCATTACCCAAGACATCCAGCACGGCTTATCCATCAACGCCATTTTGCTCGGTCGTCCTGCTTTTCATGCACAGGGTGGGGGTGTTGCGGGTTTATCCACCGCCACTTTCAACGATGGCAGTGATATACCCGGCCCCGGCAAGTTGCCTAACGCCAATAATTATTGGGCAACCTTCGTCTATGCTGCCGTCACACGTTACAAACCCGGCGGCTTACTTGCTACATCGCTGGGATGGCCCGCCGGGGCCGGTGTCAATGTGTGGGAGGCTTGGAACGAACCGGATTTGACCATGTTCTGGTCAGCCGGTGTTGATGAGTATGCACGTCTGCTGAAAGTGACTTATCTCATCGCCCATCAAGCCGACCCCAATACACGGGTGATGTTTGGCGGCCTCGCTTATGGCAATCCCGATCAAGATGATTGGCTGGCGAAAGTGCTAGCGATTTATGCGGCTGATCCCCTGCGCCAAACGTATAATTGGTACATGGATCAGGTTGCTGTTCACAACTACACCTATGCGCGGCGCAGCGGTTTGGTCGTCAGTCGCATCGAAACCGAACTCGCTAATCATGGTCTAAGCCGTCCGGTCTGGCTCAATGAAAGTGGTGTGCCGGTTTGGGATGATTACCCCGGTCCTGTCTGGACAGCCAACAAACCCGGCGAACGCCTATACCGTGCCACCATGCAGCAGCAAGCCAATTTTTGGGTCGCCAGCACGGTTTTAGCATGGGCATCCGGCGCGGATGTCGTCTTTTATCACCAACTCTATGATGATTGTGGCAACCAACCCGGTGGCACGAACTTCCCGCCGCACAATGGTGAACTCTGTGTCAATGGCGCGGTGTGTGCAGGAGATGCTTTTGGCCTCTACCGCAACGAACGTGGCGAAGCGTGTTTCAGCCAACACCCGCTGCCGGGATCACCGCGTCCGGTTGCCGGAGCTTATTATCGTTTGGCGCAAATTTTTGGTAAAGTGACTTTCACCAATCCCAACGTCGATTCGCACGAGGGTTCCACTGTTGTTTCATTTGATCGACCTTCAACAGGTGAGCGTATACTCGTCATGTGGAATCGCACAGTGGCTGACATAAAGTTAGATGTACCTGCTTTGGGCGACCAAGCCGAACTTTACGACATTGGCAATCAAGATTACGGACTTACGCCGACCGATGGCAAATACACGATTGGCCTGTCCGCGCTCACCACCGACGATCTCCCCGGCTTACCTGCGGGTGAATTATCGGGCATCGCTGGCACGCCGCTTATTATGATTGAGAAAATTAACCCCGCTATGCTCGTCACTAATGTGCCCATCAGTCTGACTCCCGGCTCATTGTTGGCAACACCCGCGCCACGCCCAACCACCGATCCGGCTCAGGATATAACGCCGCCCACGACCAATATGTCGCCATTGTCGGTGATTAGTCCCGCCACCTTTACCGTGTATTGGTCAGGTAGTGATGACAGCGGCATCGACCATTACCTCATTTGGGTGCGCGTCGATGGTGGTAAATGGCAGCCGTGGTTGGAAACATCCGCCACGCAGGGACAATATACAGGGCAGGTTGGCAGTCGTTATGAGTTTGCCGCTTGGGCAGTCGATCTCGCTGGCAATTGGTCACTCAACACTGAACTCACCCCACAAGCCGCTACCAGCGTTCAATAATTGATTTTTTCTCGGTGTACTCGGTGTCTCGGTGGTTAATTCTCTTGCCTTAATCTATGCGTTCTCCGCGTCTGCTCTGAAAGTAACCCATCGTATACACTGTATTTCTCCCTCCATCGCTTGCGGGGGAGGGTTGGGGTAGGGGTTCTGGATGTATTATTTTCATTGTTGGGTGTGATCGCCTTTCATAGTTACTCTGCGGTTCACTGTAATCTCTTTTGCAATTGATTTTCATTATCGGAACGATTAACATGCTTGCCGTAAAACAAAAACAGCCCCGAAGGACTGTTTGATTGTGCCGATGGTGGGAGTCGAACCCACAAACCCGTTAAGGCGAAGCATTTTGAGTGCTTTGTGTTTGCCAGTTTCACCACATCGGCGAACATATTTTTCTATTAACGAGCCGTTTTTGCTCAAAATAGATCAACGGCATTTATCTTAAAATTTCTGGCACGGATTGTCAATGGCGAGCGAACTCCAAAATGAATCTGCGCTCATAACGGCTGCCCTGCGCGGTAACATGACAGCCTTTAATACGCTCGTCCTCCATTATCAGGATCGGGTTTATTCGCTCGCCTATCGTATCCTCGGTGAATCGGAGAGTGCGGCGGACGCTGCCCAAGATGCTTTCATCGCTGCTTATCGCCGTTTAGATACCTATCGCGGTGGCAGTTTCCGCGCGTGGTTGTATCGCATCGCCACCAATACCTGTTATGACGAACTACGCCGCCTCAAACGTCGTCCTGTAACGGCTATAGAAGACTTACCCGGTGCAGATGCCGATGATGGTCCGGCGCTACCAGCAGATACCGCCACGCCCGAACAAGCCGCCCAACAAGCTGAACTTTCCCGCGCCATCGAGCAGTGTATCGGTGGCCTGCAAACCGACCAACGCGCCGTCCTCGTCCTCAGTGATGTCGAGGGCTTGAGCTATCAAGAAATAACCGAAATTACCGGTGCGACGCTCGGCACGGTTAAATCCCGTTTGAGTCGAGCGCGCGCCGGTGTCCGAACTTGCTTGGGTAACGTTCAGGAACTTTTACCCAGTGTGTATCGTCTTAAAGGTGATGTGAATTAACGGTACTCTTACTCAACCATGCTAACTGATCTTGACTACGAACTGCTTTCTGCTTATATCGACGGTGCGCTCACGGACTCCGAGCGTGCCGCGTTTGAATTGCGTCTGCAAGCTGAACCGGAACTCAGCCATGAATTGGATGAGTTGCGTGCGACAATTACGCTCCTTAATAACCTGCCGCCGCGCAAAGCCCCGCGTGACTTTACGTTGGATGCCCGTTATGCCCGTCGATCAACCTTCTTTTTCACCAGCGCAACTTTTAGCGCTCTTTCGACAGCCGCCGCCATCATTTTATTTGCGTTAGGCGCTTATCTATTCACGGGGAACAAAAACGCACCAACAGCCACTGGATCACTCAGCCAAGGTCCACAATCGGCCTTCGCCATTACTGCAACAGGTACGACACTCGATAAAGCCGCCGCGACCACTGCAACCGAATCAGAAGTGACCAATGAAATTGAACCGTTTGCGACAATTGAAAATAGCCCATCGAATAGCGCTGGTGGCGGTTTGTTCGTACCGGATGACACACTGCAATTAACCGCAACAGTTATGTTGTCCGAAGAAACCGACCAATCACAAGCGCAAGCGAATATTGCTCAATCCACTTCAGCAGGCACACTGTCGGATGGTGTGGCTGCTGGCAGCGCTGCGGATTCACAAGCCCAAGAAGCCCAAACCCAAATACAAGGTCGTACTTCTGAAGCAACTGAAACGATAACCAACCAACAATATGCCGCGCCTAGCAGCAGTAATTCGGCTGAGAATGCACCTTCCGCACCCTTGATTGAGCCGAGTGTTGTAACCGAAGCCTATAGCGTGGCTCCTGCTTTTGCGGCGACCGAGCCGCTTTCAACGCCAACGTCTGCGGCCAGCTCAACCCCTACACCAACGGACACACTTATACCGTCAGCGACCCATACACCTACGCCCGCCCCGACTGCTACACCGTTGCCGACTGTCACGCCGCAATCTGTGCCAGCCGCGCCACCTGCCGCATCCGATTCGCTGCCTACGCTATTGATTGTGCTTGCGGCTATCCTCCTGATTGTTGGTATTGGTACCACCATTATTCGGCGGCGTAATCGCCCATGAGCCGTGAACGCATCACGAACTTTTGCCCCATCTGTGGTGCTCCCACCGAAATGCACGAGCGTTTTGGTATCCTGCGCCCTGTTTGTTCGGCCTGTGGTCAT
>JACDGI010000414.1 GCA_013821665.1 Anaerolineae bacterium | reverse complement strand
GTATTATATACAATGGGCAACTTGAAATTGGGACGGCTGTTTAATACCGAAGCAGAATTTAGCTCCTTTGTAGAAGAGCATATACACCTCACAAAAAACATGCACATTCCTTCTCATGTTTTGGAGGGCATCTTTCCATATCAGAAAAATTTCGTGGACTTTATCCCCACTTTGATTGATACTTTGTCAGCTAAATTGAAAATACCACGCGCAGAATTGAATTTGACGGAGGACAGTTTGTTCAGGCTGGACAATGCCATTCGCCGCTACGGTAAGAAAAAATCATTATCTCCCGAAATTTTTCCCGCGATTGTGGCGTACTGCGGTGAAGTGGTCCGCCACGCGGTGAACGGAGAATGGGAAATGCTGCCAGCGCAAGATTTCGAAGGAATATGGGAACCGTGGATTGTTAAAGACGAGCGCTATTTTAATCCCTTTCTCTGGACATACGATGAACTTTATGAACAATCGCCGTTTTCCATTGCAGGTTCTATTAGTGTCAAAATGAAAGGTCGTGGTGAACCCAAACCCGGTTCAGTTCGACAACCTGTTTTGCTTTACGGTACATCTCTACAACCAAAGTCTACTGCTACTAAAACTGCCGTTCACGGTTCTGATAGGCAAAAATGATATGCAGGATAATCTTAGAGCGTAGAATATCAAGTAAAGTTGATGTTATCTCTGGTGAGATGCTGGTAAGGAGTCTTTTTGACATGTGGTAAGTGACGAGAACCCGATGAAATTGCTATCGGTGCCGTATTCAAACTGAATAACGGCTTTATCACTTAGCCCGACTCTTATACCGATTCACACGGAGACAATGATGACTCTTAAAATTCATCTCGATACCGATATTGGCGGCGACATGGACGACTTGTGCGCCATTGCCATGCTGCTCAAATGGCCTGACCTCGAAATTACGGGCATCACCACCACCGCCGAAGAAAAAGGCCGCCGCGCGGGATACGTCGACACTGTGCTGAAGATCGCCAATCGCACCGAGATTCCTTTCGGGGCGGGTGCCGATTTAGCCGATGGATACTTTCGTTACGATCAACTCGGTTATCCACCCGACGATCAAAATTGGCCGGAACCGATATCACCACATCCCAATCCGATTGATGACGCGCTCGAAATCATCAAGTCCAGCATCGAGCAGGGCGCAGTCCTCGTCGGCATTGGCCCCTTCACCAACTTTATGTTGGTTGATCAGAAATACCCCGGCATTTTGAAGGATGCCAAACTGTTTCTGATGGGTGGCTATGTTTATGACATTCCATCGGGCTTTCCCCAATTTAGTCGTCAAGATGATTGGAATATGCAGTTGGATATTCGCGCCGCGCAATATATGTTTGACCACGCCAATCCCACTCTTATCCCGTTGACTCTCACCGCTCAAACTGCACTTTGTCGATCTGATCTGCCCAAGTTGGCGCATACTGATAAACTCGGTGAATTGCTGGTGCGGCAAGCTGAACTTTTTGAGCGCACCGAGAATTTAGCGGGTCGATATGGCCCGACTTCACCTAAACTGCCTATCGACTTCATCAACTTTCATCATGATCCGTTGGCCTGTGCTATCGCGCTTGGATGGCGTGACGGTGTGACCATTGAGGATGTGCCGCTCAAACTCGAAGTGCGTGATACCTATCTCTACGAAATTCCTGATCCTGTGGGTAGACCTACCTCGCTTGTCACCCAAATTGATGTCCACGCCTTTAATGACTACTGGCTAAACTTACTAAGTCATTAGAACGTTTGTACATTGTAACACCTGCGCGAGGTAAATTTATTCTCGGTACGCCGCGTCTATAAAAGGTCAAACGCGGCGTGCAGCCCAATTGACGAATGATCACTTCGGACGATCCGCAATCCTGATGCCCCAAGGTGTCAACAGCTAAAGGAGATACGATGACCCTAACTGGAACGAATGAGTCTCGCATGAACCCGAACAGTCCAGCCCGTGCCGGACGGCGCGAGTGGATTGCACTGGCCGTACTGATGCTGCCCACCTTGCTGATCGCGATGGATTTGACGGTGCTGCACTTGGCAGTACCTCACCTGAGCGAAGCCCTTCAACCCACCAGTACCCAACTATTGTGGATCATTGATATTTATGGTTTCATTATTGCCGGATCACTGGTCACTATGGGGACATTAGGCGACCGGATTGGACGGCGTAAACTTCTGATGATCGGTGCGGCAGCCTTTGGGGTTACATCAATACTGGCAGCCTTGTCAACTAGCGCCCCGATGTTAATTGTTTGTCGTGCGTTGATGGGTATCGCAGGTGCAACCTTGATGCCTTCGACTATGTCGCTCATCCGCAATATGTTCCTTGATAACCGCCAGCGCACCGTTGCCATCGGGATTTGGGTATCCGGCTTCTCGGCAGGCAGCGCAATTGGTCCGTTGGTCGGTGGTTTCCTCTTGGAACATTTTTCGTGGGGATCCGTTTTCTTACTCGGTGTGCCAGTCATGATACTGCTGTTGATCGTTGGCCCCTTCCTGCTGAAAGAATTTCGTGATCCGAATCCCGGCAGTTTCGACCTGTTGAGCGCGGCTATGTCGCTCATCACCGTGCTGACCATTATCTTCGGACTCAAACAGATTGCTCAGGAAGGCGTTACGCTGCTATCAGTGGTATCCATTATCGTCGGTGTGGTGACGGGTGTGTTATTCGTTCAACGCCAGCGCACCCTCGCTGATCCGTTGATTGATCTGCGCCTATTCCGCATTCCAGCTTTCAGCGCCTCACTTGCCATTAATACATCGGCTATCTTTGTCGGTTTCGGATCGTTTCTGTTCATCGCTCAATATCTACAATTGGTATTGGGACTTTCACCCTTAGAAGCCGGTTTGTGGTCGGTGCCGGGGGCGATTGCCAATATTGTCGGGTCGAATATTGCGCCAATTCTTGTGCGCCGTATCCGTCCGGCAGTCGTCATTGCACTGGCGATGGTGTTTGTCGCGATTGGCTTTGCGATGATGTCTCAAGCCGGTACCAACTCACTCGCTTTGGTGGTCATTGGTAATACCATCCTGTCTGTTGGCTTTGGTTTTATCTTTACGCTGACCTCTGACATGATTATCAGCACCGCGCCGCCTGAACGTGCAGGAGCGGCTTCGGCCATTTCCGAAACCAGCAACGAACTCGGCGGATCACTCGGTATCGCCATCCTTGGCAGTTTCGGACTCGCCATCTATCGCAGCCAGATTGCCTCGTCGGTTCCGTCGACCATTCCGGCTGATGTGGTCAAGGCAGCTCAAGAGACACTGGGTGGTGCGTTGGCTGCGGCTGCCAAACTCCCTGCTGACCTCGGCGCAACCCTGACCACAATCGCTCGCGAGTCGTTCACCCATGCCTTGCAAGTGGCTTCTACGGTGGGCTTGGTGGTGGTGATTGCGCTGGCTATCTTGGCGCTGGTCGCACTGCGGAATGTGAGTTCACACGCTGAAGGGGATGCTGAGGTCGAAAAGACTGAACGCCCGCCAACGGTTAGCCCACAGCCTAAAGCGCAGGTTGGCGACTAACAAACCAATGCGCCTGAAGACGCAAATTGGTGTCAACGCATTTCACAAATCTTAGGTTAATATCCCCTATCAATAACGCGATTATTTATTGACAGGGGATTTTTACATGGCCCACTATGATCTCATTTTGCGTGATGGACTCCTATACGATGGTAGTGGTAATCCACCCGTGCGCGGCGATGTGGCGATTAACGGTGATCGCATCGCGGCAGTTGGCGACATCGGCGATGCACAGGCCGACCGCGAAATCCAACTGAACGGTCTGGCAGTCGCACCCGGTTTCATCAATATGCTGAGTTGGTCGGTTGAATCACTCATCGAAGATGGTCATTCGCAAAGTGAAATCCGGCAGGGTGTGACGCTCGAAGTGATGGGTGAAGGCACGTCGATGGGGCCGATGAGTCCCGCTATGAAAGCCAGCCGCACGCGTGGCATCCTCGGCAACAGCCACATTCAATACGAGGTCGAGTGGTCAACCCTTGGTGAGTATCTGGATTGGTTGGAAAAGCGCGGTGTCTCGACTAACATCGCCTCGTTTGTGGGATCAGGCACCCTCCGCACCTATGTCATGGGCGACAACGACCGTCCACCCACCGAAGAAGAACTCGAAGCAATGGCGGATCTGGTTCGTCAAGCCATGCAGGAAGGCGCGATGGGTATGTCTGCCGCCCTTATTTATCCACCGGCGGCCTATGCCAGCACCGAAGAATTGGTCGAACTCGCCAAAGCCGTCGCCGAATACGATGGCATGTACATCTCGCATATTCGTAATGAGGGCAGCACTTTTGTCGAAGCCACGCAAGAATTTCTGCGGATCGTGCGCGAGGCCAACCTCACCGGTGAGATGTATCACCTCAAAGCCGCTGGCAGCTCCAACTGGCACAAAATGGATGAGGTTATCGGCTTAATCAATCAAGCCCGCGCTGAAGGCTTGCCTGTCACTGCCGATATGTACAACTATGAATTTTCCGGCACTGGCTTATCCTCCTGTATTCCCCCTTGGGCGCATGATGGCGGTCACAACGATTTGATCGCACGCCTTAAAGATCCAGCCACCCGTGAGCGCATCAAACAGGATATGAACACGCCCAGCCTCGCGTGGGAAAACATGTTTAACGAATACGGCCCGACGCGCATTTTGCTCTCTGGTTTCCAGAGTGATGCGCTTAAAGGCTATACCGGCAAAACTTTGGCTGAAGTCAGCGCTGAACGGGGCACTGCTCCCGACGAAACCCTCATGGATTTGATCGTCGAGGATAACAGCCGCATCTTTACCATGTACTTTTGCATGTCGGAGGACAACCTGCGTAAACAGATCAAAGTGCCGTGGGTGAGCTTCTGCTCGGATGCTGAGTCACAAGCGCCGGAAGGTGTCTTCCTCAAGACCAATCCGCATCCCCGCGCTTATGGTTCATTCGCCAAGCTGCTTGGTAAATATGTCCGTGATGAAAAGCTCATCAGCCTCGAAGAAGCTGTACGCCGTCTAACCAGCTTCCCCGCAGCCAACCTCAAGATCAAAGAACGTGGTGCGCTCAAAGAAGGATACTTCGCCGATGTGGTGGTGTTTGATCCCGCCAAAGTGCAGGACTATGCCACGCCGGATAAGCCGCATCAATATTCGGTCGGCATGGTGCATGTGTTTGTGAACGGCGAACAGGTTCTCAAAGATGGTGAACATACGGGTGCCAAACCGGGGCGTGTGGTGCGTGGGCCGGGGTATAAAAAGACTTAAAATGCATTGTTTACCCGTCGCTTGACCAATGATTAGCCTACTAGGTCACAATCGTATAACTTGTTAGGTTATGCTTGCTGATAATTACGTTATCAGTAAAGCTGTTGAAGTATGTTTTCACAAAACGTATTTGCGCGCGCCGAACTCACACATTTGCAACGGGTAGAAGGCAATTTCCATCGCTGGAAAATCGGGTTGATTTTAATTGCATGTAATTTGATTTTTGCAGCGCTGCCTTTTATCGCGACGGATCATTATGCTGATGTCTCTTTTCATACCATGATTGACATAGGTCTCATCATTTTCTGTTTGGGCTACGAATTGCGGATCATCATTTTAGCGATTGGCGCGATTGACCATGAAAAACAGAGCCGGACATGGGAAAGTCTGGTTTTGACAGGTGTCAGTGGCTGGCAGGTGGTATTTGGGAAATGGTTGGCACTGGTTCGTTATAGCTTTGGCACTGCTTTTTTAATCACGATCAGCAAATTAGCCATCGCATATAGTGTTATGCAGTATCTGAATATTTTCCCCGGATGGATTGATGAGGGCATCAATAATTGGAATCGCGCTTTTGTGTATATGAGTTATACCAATTACGCGGCAACAACGCCTATCCGTTATTATCCACAGTTTTGGCAAATCGCTTTCGCATTTATTGTCCTTCTCATGCTTAGTCTTACAGAGATTGGTTTACTTTCGGCGATTGGAATGCTTTGTGCATTTATTAAGTTCCATTGGTCAGCCGTGAAGATGGTATGTGTAGTACTCGCGCGAATTGGATTAGCAGTAATTGGTATCGAACTCATATTATTTACCGGCGATTTAGAAGTAGCTGCCCATATCTCACATCATTATCTAGGTGGAGATACATCGGCTGTGTATTGGGGGTGTGACGGCGATTTTTTGCGAAAGCAAGCTGATTACTACGCATGGTGTGTGATTGAGCGGGATCATCGTCGCATCTTTGAGTCCATCCAAGTCTCATCATCAGCCCTAGCGGATAACGGTATACTCTTAGCGGCGAACATCATGCGCCCGATTGTTACACTTCAATTTGCCTTCCGTAATGCATTAAGCGTACTCATTACATTTATCCCGATGTTCTTGTTGACCACATTCAGCTTATTGATCGCCGGTAAATTCGTTCAGAGAGGTAAGTAAGGCAATTTAGTTCCCGCGTAGCGCCCGTACATACACCGCACTATCAGGGATATGCACGGGCAGATGGTGATACGGTGGGCGCGGTGGTGCCACCAGAATAATCTCCAGAACGCCACCCAGATCGAGCGGTGTGTCGGTCGCGAAGGGCGCGGGTTGGTGCCAATCTTCATTAGTCAGTTTGCGGATCATCGCCATGAGTGCCGATTGCGTTTGATCCCACTCGTCTAAAGTTTGTGCTAAGGATTGTCCGCGACGGTCTTCAATGCCGCCGTAATGAATCTTTCGGCTGCTATCTTCCGATTGCATGGCCTCAATCGCAAAATGTTTCTCGCCGCGCTTCCACGCATCGACCGCTTCGAGCGTAAAGGCTTCGTAGGTGATGAGATGCGCCAGCAAGTCTTTAAACGAGAGTTTTTGATCGGGGTATAGGCCATAGCGGATGGTATCTGGTCGCGTCTTTTCCTCATCTGTGAGCGTATTAATCAAATAGCGGACAGCCGTATGTTCGATGTCGAGTTGTTCGAGTGCGGTTTTTTGACTCAGTGTTGCCAGCATCATTCACCTCCGTTGATAGACTTCCTTTCTACCGCATTTGACAGAAGTTTGCATCTTTTTGCCGTGTAAAGACAGTCGAGCAGATAGCTCGTCAATCGATTTGTATAAATTGGGTCGGGTGAATTGGGGATAAACCTACAGACAAAAAATCAGGTGGACTGTGTTTAACAATCCATCTGATTGACTATAACCGGTTAAGATGCTTATTTCGGTGGTGGGGTGGCTGTTTCTGTTGCTTCAACCGTTGGCCCGGTCACTTGCTGCGGCAATCCCGGCAGTAGGCTGCTGCACT
>JACDGI010000413.1 GCA_013821665.1 Anaerolineae bacterium | reverse complement strand
ATTGTACTGTTGTTGTTCGGGCCGGGTCGTATTGCCAACATCGGCGGCGAGATGGGTAAGGCCATTGCCGAGTTCCGTAAAGGGCTGGCAAAAGGTGCGGATCGTGATGAGCCAGAGGCCTTAAAAGCCGAAGTGCCTGTCAACGTTACCCCTGCTGCCACCAGCACAACCGATACGATTGCCTGATGCTGAACTGGATTTGATGGGAGATGGATTTCGCTATTGAAGCCCATCTCCCTTCAGTAAGTCATATCCTCAGTTTGATGTGTTTCCTCGTCTAACTAAGGCTGAATTTGAAGTCACCCTACTCATAATTTTTCGACCTCTTTTTGTTCATTGTCACCATAACCGATAGCGTCAAATTCGTCTATAAACATGCTAAAACAAGCGATAAACGATTAGCGTTTATGGTTTTACGTTGCTATAATTATTTCAATTACTGAGAAATATTTTATTAGACAGGGCGGTTACTTGCGATGGCTCAACAGATCACACAGGAATTATTGCCGAGCGAATATGATTACCTAGAGCGCCGTTTCTACATCGCATTAGGATATTCAATCGCAGCAGTTGTCAGCGTACTGGTTGCCCTATTTCTACTCAGTCTGGTTCGACATGACACGTTGCCCCAAATTTATAAACTTTATCTTCCATTTGTTGGTTGGAATGGCGATTCTCACGCGCTGCGCCAATTTCCCATTGTCAACTGGGATCAAGAAATTATTCAGCAACTATACCGATTATTTTATGCGGCCGTGGATGTCGAAAATTCAGTCGGTGCGGATCACGGTCATGTGGGGAGTATTGCAGGAATTGCTCGCCTGTGTACGCTGGTAACGGTCATTTCTAGTGTTTTCATCCTCTATCGAAGAGATATTCGTACCCATTACAAAATCTACGATCAGCCCACACAGCTTGAAAATTTCAATAAGATGTCTCCTGTTAAACAAGGGTTAGCCCGTTTTCTTTACGTAGGCGCTACCACTTTTGGAACCTACGTGATTGTTTCGATCATGTGGCTTGGTCTATCGCAAGTTTTTAAGAACTTGAGTTTCAATGATGGGTTAAGCCCTGCCATCGCGATTTTGCTCTTTACGGGTCTTATCACTTTTATCACGACCTTTGGTGCATTAGCGGTTACCACCCACGAAGTTTTGTTGTTAGGATTAGGCACATTGGGCATCGGATTTATGGTCAGTTTTGCACTCGCACAACCCAATTGCAGACAGAGTGGGTTCTCCGTTCCATTATTGTGTTTACTTCCCGTTCGACAATGGTGGGAAATTGCCGTAAGTAACGCAGGCCAATCGAATCCCTCGGCCTCGCTCTTTACGGGAAGTTTATTAAGCGGGGCAATCACTTTTATTGTGGTGTGGTTCGATATTGATAACACGGTTATCGACTTGGCTAATAAATTGACCCTTCGTTGGTTCAAGCCTATCGTGTGGATCAGCATTGCTCGATTCCTATTTACTGTCTTTATACTTGGATTGCTGTTCGTGGGCTTTATTCGTGTTGCGCCGGAATTTCCGATGAATCGGGCATTTCATACGGGTGGGGCAGTTTCCGCTATCATCAGTGCATTGGCTTTAGCGTGTATCATGCCTAAGCAGTCATTTCGTCCTTGGTATAAGCTCTTGTCGATTGGTTTGGGGGCGGTTACGGCCATCATGATCGTGTTGGGAGCGTTAAATCTGGTTAGCTTAACCGTTATCGAACTGACTGTGTTCGTAATGATCGGCCTTTGGATTTACGCTACAGTGGATAGTCTACTGGCACAGGCGAATATCAATTACCCACCGAGTCCCAAAATCGAATCCACTGCTCCGGCGGAAATGTGATTATTTATCCCCTAATGCCACTACAACCTGCGGCAGCATCACACCGGATGCGCCTTCCAACTTCAAGTTGGCGATGCGCGTAATCATGCTGTAGTCGGGGTTGACCTCGATCACCACGCCACCATGTTCTTTGACTCGTCGTGGCATCTCCGCCGATGGCGATACCAAACCGGACGTGCCCACCACCATAATAACATCGGTGATTTCCAGCAATGCCTTGGCACGTTCAAGCTGCGTATGTGGCAGCATTTCGCCGTACCACACCACATCCGGCCTGACGTACTGACCGCACTGAGGGCAAGCAGGCGGCCCACTGCTTTTATCCCATGTCAATTGACTCACATCCACCAGCGTCGGATCACCCTGACAATTGGCGATACATTTGTTTTGGGATATTTTGCCGTGCAAGCGGATCACATCCGTGCTGCCAGCCCGTTCATGTAGATCATCAATATTCTGGGTGATGATCCGCAAAGTTGGGAAGCGTTTTTGTAAGGCTGCCAGCGCGAAGTGACCGGGATTAGGCTGCGCCGGACGCATCAATTCGCGCCGGTATTCGTAGAAGTCCCATACCTGTTTCGGGTTAGCATCAAAGGCGCGCCGTGTTGCCAACTGTGTTGGATCAAACTTCGTCCACAAACCTTCCATCGCATCACGGAAGGTCGGGATGCCGGACTCTTTGCTCACACCCGCGCCCGTCAGCACCGCGATTTGTTTGGCGGCCTGTAAATAGTCGCCACACGCTTGTATTCCAGTCATCTTGAATGTCGTTTCTATTTAAATGGTTTTTCCGGTTATTTTGCTCAAACGTGCCTGAAGTAGGAGAGTACCGATGTGTTGGAGTCTAGAGGGGATTGATCCCCTCAAAAGCACCCAAATCGGGTGTTTTTTGTTGTCTGTTAGCGATTGACCCAAATTCCCGTTATACGATGAAATTAGACGACCAAACATAGTGACCGTCAGTACCATCTTATTATAATCTTGATGCTCATTGATGCTATAATCGCTCAAAAGCATGAGGTGAAAAGTTATGGTGCTTCAAACCCAGCAGCCAATTAAATCACTCGATGAATTCATCGCTTATGCGCTGCTGCCTGAAAATGCTGCTCGCAACTTGGAATTCATCAATGGGAAGGTGATCGAAAAATTAGGAAGTACCACACAGAATGCCCAAATACCTTTGATTTTGTCAGCTATCGTCCTCAATCACTGTGACGCAAATGGTATTCCCTGCTTTATGACCGGTGCAGATGGCGAATATTGCCTCAACGATTGGTGCTTTATCCCCGACTTTGCCTACAAACAAACGCCTGTGTCCTCCACCTTTCCTGACCGTGTGCCACCTTTATGGGCAGTCGAGGTCATCTCAGCCAATGAAAATCCTGCCGCTAAACGGCGAAAGTATATTCAAGCGGGAATTTTGTTGTGGGAAATCTATCCTGACGAACGCTTAATTGATGTTTATGCGCCCAGTCAATCGCTGGCAACTTATGGTGTGGGTAGCACAATCACCATTGATGTCGTCCAAGGCTTAAACGTAGCTGTATCGAAAATCTTCCGCTAGCGTGAAATGAACCATAATCATTTATGCATTAGGCTTTAACGAAAAAATATCATAAAGTCCTGAGACAATATGATCGCTATCAAACTCATAAGTCTGCTTTTGCTGTGATTGAGAATAATATGCCCATACGATATAGTCGTGTTCCGTTTCAATTCCTCTTGAACCCAATCGCACGCTGACTCCAGCCGTCTTAGAATTGATGAGCAATTGCAAAATTGAAATGTTAAGTTCAACATCTCGGAAAACATCAAGGTCCCGTATTTGTGGGATGAGCGCAGCCATCGCTAGTCCATGCCGAGCATAATATCGAGTATTTCCGTTGCTTGAGTCTTTGTTACGTTCGTATAAACCTTGAAAACTTGTTAATACGAGATCCCAATCATAAACAAACGACATTGGTTAGAATCTCCTAACTTTCGCTACCGAATTCCAACCATTTGCCAACCAATTTAATAATCCCACTCCCTCAAAATGGTTAGGGCCAACGCCTTGAAAGAGTTACAAAATGTTCTTCCAAAATGTAACCCATTTCTTCCCCACCTGTCGTATGATGTCTATTGGCGACTGAGCTTGCGCAAGGTAGCCAATGTAGGGACGGGATACATCCCGTCCGTTGCACCTTAACATCCCAATCGCGCACAAAATTGACTGTTGATTGTGCCGCCTTCGCTGCTTATTGTGCTTTTAACCTCGACAAACCTTTGGCGAAGTTGGCGGCGACAATCCCCATCGCCAAAATCACCAACTTTTCAGCGGATTTGAGGGAAAACAGATTGTCAAAAATCACTTTAAATTGACAATTTCGCCAAAATCGCCATGTTTTTTGCCAATTATCCCTCCACCGTCTGGATGATCTGGGCGAACTGTGGCATGTGTGACACTTCATGGCGGGCGAAATAGGTCGCCTGAGAAAGCACCGTTTGCTTGCCGAACTCGTCATGCCAGCCCGTACGCCACCAATCAGACGAAGGCAGCGCCCGCAACTGGTCAATCACCTTATGCCGCGAATCGAGGTAATGTTCCAGCACATCACCTGTTGACATATTGGACTGATCTTTTTGCGCCCATGTCGCCTTGCTTTCCAAATTGGGATTATCCTGCGTCAGCATCAAATTGACTCGTTCTGCTAGCAAATCTTGAGCCGACATCAGATGCCACAACAGTTGGTGCATGTTCCATTCGCTGTGGGCCGGTGCGATCAGTAGTTGGTCAGGGCTGAGGTCAGCCATCTCTTTCTGGATCGTCGCCGGATTGGATTTGAGCGCTTCCAGAACGTCGCTCGGTGACATCGACTCGAAGTACCAGATGCCTTTGAACTCACGCAGCGCTAAATTGTGTTCATGGCTATCCGTCAGTTCAGGCGGTTCACCCACGAATATCTCGCCCTTCGTCCGGCTGACGTAAACATCGGGAATATCAACATAAGGGACGGTACGATCTTCACGCACGGCCTGTAAACCTTTTTCCAAAGCGCCAATCACCGCCGCATCCGTTCCATCGGCTTTGAGGTTGTTGATAATGTCGAGGAGGCTCATATCCAGCGCCGCGCTGCGTGGAATACCGGCTGCGTTCGAGGCTTTAACTTCCGCTGAATAAGCCAACGCCCATAGCAGCTTGGCAAGTCCATAATAACCGCCTGCTTCCAAACCGCGTGCAGCTTGAATTAACTGCACCAATTGTCCGAAATCGGTTGCTGCGCTCATGGGATATGCCTCCTGTTGATGGTCGTCACCTCTACCATAACCGCCGCCTTCAATTTCTGCAAACGAAGGAACTAAATAATCCGACAGGCTGTATACAATGGAAATCTGTATTTCGGTAGGGAGGAGGCCTGCCTCATCCGCCAACAAAATACCATACAATTTATTTTATGTTTGTATGTGAACCACAATCCTACCGCGATTGTTCCATATCCAGCGCCAGTCGTAGTCGAGCTTCGAGTTCACTCAACATGAAAGCGGTTGCGCCCCATACTTTATGTCCACCGACACTGTAATATGTAATCGGACGCATCGTGCCGCTAAAATCCCAATCTTCGGTCAGCTTAATTTGGGGATCAAGCAGCAGTTGCAGCGGCATGGTAAATACCGACTCAACCTCATCTGGATTAGGGTAATAAACCGGACGTTTCGCTAGGGTAGCGACCGTTGGGAAAACCTCAAAGTTGCTCGGTGGAATATAGATGTGCGACAGCGTGCCGATAATCTTGATGCCTTCACAGATGCCCAATTCTTCGCATGTTTCGCGCAACGCAGCCGCCGTAAATGAGTCATCTTCGGGGTTACGTCGCCCACCCGGAAAGCTGATTTGTCCGCTGTGTGAGCGTAAGGTGCTGGTTCGTTGGGTCAAGATCACATGCAAGCCATCCGCTTCGGGATACGTCAGCACCAGCACGCCCGCCTGTCGTGGGATAATACCCTCTGCGGGCATTCGAGGACGGTTCGGAACGGCAAGGGCAGCATAAGCGGCTGCCGGATCAAAATCAGGAATGTTGACGGCTTTTGTGAGGATGTCGAGGGTTATCATGGTTAGTTCTGTCATCGTCGATACTGCGTGGCTTTACTTTTAATGTGGTAATCAAAAGATTTTCTGTAGGGATGAGGCCTGACTCATCCGCTCACGAGATATCCACCCAGTGATCCCACATCATTTTGTGTGAAAGGCTTAGGTTTCCATCCAAACACGCAGTTCATTATAAGGCCGCTCGTAAACTTTGGTGTTTGCAGGATGTTCTATTGGTTCGGCGCTGTCTTTGGACAGCAGTTGAATGCGGACGCGATCTGCACCGGGGCGGCCAATTTGATCCCATTGATTAAGTGAGGCTTGCAAGGTCATCAGAGCATCCGCACCACCGAAAATATGCGCCTCGCCTTTGCCTTGGTAACGGACAAAACAGGCGCTTCCTCGCGTAATCAGCGCGAAGCCGTCGCCTTCTAAACCGAAATCTTTTTGCTGTTCACCCACACTGTAGGCCGCGAAGAAAAAGCCTTCTGGCATATGGAGGGTTAAATAAGGCACGAAACCGCGCCAGTAATCACTAAAGCTCAGCGATGGACTGAGATAAGTTGTCTCAGCATCATCCGATAACAGCGACAGCAGCGATGCACCATCTATAAATTGGGCTTCGTTGGATGACAGGGTTAATGTCGAGCCGCTTACACGTCGGGTGATGTTCGGGCCGGAGGCGATTCCCCGCAGCGGTACAAAGCCACACGGAATATTCGTGCGGCTGTAAAGTGAGCCATCCGGTTGAACGACGAAGGCCGCGCTCACCTGTAAACTTTCCAACCAGATCGGCGCAACCAGAACGCCGTCATGTTTAAGCTGCTTGACCCAACTCACCGGTATATCCCACACGGCAACCGTCGCAATGATGCGGTCGTAGGCTGCGCGGGGTGCATAACCCATCGCCCCATCTGCATTGACCACATTGACGACTGCGCCGAGGCGGGCTTTTTGCAGGTTGGAACTGGCTTTATCCGCCAACAGTTTATCTAACTCAACCGAGGTCACGTTGCCGCGCTCGCCGACGATGGTTTGCATAATCGCGGCGTTATAACCAGCACCAGCACCGATTTCTAAAACATTATCACCTTTACGCAGTCGCAGTTGGCGCAGCATAATCGCCATCATACTCGGCTGGCTCACCGAACTGAGTATCGTGCCATCCGTATCCCGTTTGATGGGGATTGCTTGGTCAGAGTAAGCGGTTTCGAGCGATTCGTCAGGCAGAAACAGGTGGCGTGGGACAGCCAAAAATGCTGCTTCGAGAGGGTTGTCCAGCAGCCCATCTTGCTTCTTTAGTTCGGCGACCAGCGCCTTACGATAAACATCCGGCGACTTATCGCCCATACCATGCCCGCCGCTTCTTCAGGGAAACCCCTG
>JACDGI010000412.1 GCA_013821665.1 Anaerolineae bacterium | reverse complement strand
GCATACCCCTTATTTGTCCAAGATCTCCATAGCGGCATTACGTCCGTTGATGGCAACCACTCCACCACCCGGATGCGTACAAGCCCCGCACAGATAAAGGCCATCCATCGGTGTTTTGTAGGACAGACGATTTTCCCACATATATTGCGGCAGGATTTCGCCCTGAAAAATATGCCCACCGGTGAGGCCGACTTTACGCTCGATGTCCGGCGGCCCCATGACCTGCATATCGACAACTGCGTCGGGTAAATTGCTACAGAAGCGCGCAATCGAATTCAGTGCGATTTGTCCAGCTTCGGCGCGGCGCGACTCCCAATCACCTTGCGCAAGTTGATAGGGTGCATACTGGGCAAAAACGCTCATGGTGTGCAGTCCATCGGGAACCACACTGCGGTCATGGACGGTCTGGAAGTAAAGTTCTGTCCACATGCGTTCGGGCAGATTACCGCGTAAGTTGGCTGCGTGTCCAGCTTGCCATTCGGCTTTGGTTAAGGGTGTGTCAATGGTCGCCATATGATGCGGTTGCATCGTACCGGGACGTGCCGTGAAGTTTGGTAACTCGTTCATCAGCACGCTGAGTTTGAGTGTCGCACCCACATGCGGAATGGACTCAACTTGCTTTTGCCAACCTGAATCCGCGTCTGTGCCAAGAAGATTTAACGTGACGCGCGGATCAGCACCGGAAACCACAACCGGTGCATAAATACGTTCGCCGCTGGCTAACTCCACGCCTTCACCGGGGAGGATTCGCGCCACAGGCACGCCAGTAGCTATCACCGCTCCGGCTTCACGGGCGATGTCACACAGGATAAAAGACACCATGCCCATGCCACCACGCACATAACCCCACATGCCGGGATGCCCACCCTGCGAGGAACAATAGTGATAGTAGTAGATGGAGGCGGTTCCGGATTCATATGGGCTGCAACGGCTGCCGATGACACCTTGCCCGATGTAGGCCATTTGCAAGCGTTCGTCAGTCAGATAATGCTCGACAAACTCGATCATCGACCAGTTAAACAGGACGTTGATCGCTTCATCATCACCGGCCAATTTGGCTTCGATTTCAGCACGGTTGGGCGGGTTGCCGACCCACAGGCCATCATCAGCATCCGCACGGATGACGGCGTTGAGGCGATCAAAAACGGCCTTCATTGCTTTGTGACCCTGAACATCACGCGGAGAAAAGCGGCGCACTTCGTCTTCCGAACGCTCATCGTCATACAACTGGATACTGCTGCCATCCTCAAAGGGAACGAACATACCGTTGACAGCCGGTGTGAAGTCGTAGCCATGCCCGACCATTTCCAACTCGCGGATGACCAGCGGATGCAAAAGACCGGAAACATAAGCACAGGGCGACATGCGGACACCCGGCCATGCTTCCTCCATCGTGTTCGCGCCACCGATGCGTTCACGGGCTTCGAGGACAAGCACTCGCTTACCCGCACGAGCCAGATAAGCGGCACAGGTTAGGGCGTTATGTCCCGCACCGACCACAATCACATCCCATGTTTTGGCAGCGAGTGTACTCACTGGTTCGGGTAATCCAATTTGACCGAGGACACTGGCGGCTGATGTATGGTAAGCTGGCATAGCGTATGACTCCTTAATATATACGGAGTGTAGCCAACGAGTGCCGAATTGACGACCACAACTTCAGACTAAAGAGGGAACCGTTTAACCGAGAAAATCGTTATGCTGATATGAGCACATACGCGAAAGGTTTACCCATGAATAAAGCACGTTTTATGTTGATATCGGTGATGATTTTATTGTCGTTTGCGGGGCGTGTAGTAACTGCTCAAGAGCGTAAAACAGCGCGTGATTTCTTATTCATCGGGATTGACCCTCAAACACTGAACGGTGGACGAAACGCTGATATTTATCTCGTCCGCAGCGATGGCAGCCGTATAGCCAATTTGACTAGCACCCCTTTAGATAGTGAAAATCACGCGGTCTGGTCAGCAGATGGTAAGCAAATCTACTTCAGTCGAAACAGCGTGGCCGTGTATCCGGGCAGCACAGAAGAACAGTCCTCCACATCTTTTTATGTGATGGACATCTCGAAAGAAGGCGAGAAGACTGACGAACGCTTATTGTTTGATGTCAGCGATGTTGTCGGTCAGCCGATGCGGGTGGAAAATTGGGCGCTTTCGCCGGATGATAGCATGATTGTTTTCATGCCTACCAACGATACTTTAGGTGGAACTTATGTGATAAAGGTCGATGGGACAAACCTATTTGAAAGACTCGTAAAAGGTGTTGTGAATAGCAGCATCCGATTGCAATGGTCACCGGACAGCACCGAATTTGCTTACATTGACCTCGACTGTACCGCTTCTATTACCAACCTTTGTCCCTATTGGACCACAGTACCTTATAAAGAAATCGATACGCTTGTCGGCTCAAATCTGGATTTGATGAAGCGTTGGCATCCCGATGAAGTTTTTCTAGGCTTCGACTATCCCAACTTTACCATTCAGCAGGGCAATAAGGTCATCTTACACGACAATCACTTCACGCCTACTCTAGCTCCCAATGGGGATGTAATAGCCTACACCACACACAATGATGCAAATACGACCAGCCAGCTTGTCACTTATAATCTGGATGCAGGCCAACCAAGCCGCATTTTGACATCCGAAATAAACGGGACAATTTCTTTTGTCCAATGGTCACCGGATAGCCAAAAACTCGCCTTTGTCACTACTTTGACCAATGGTTATGAGGCTGTTGTTTATGCGGTCAACACGGATGGAACAGGTCAAGTAGAATTATTGCGTCGAGAAATATTTCTTGACGACACTTTGGCATGGCGACCTGACCCTACGACTAAAGTCTGATAAAAACAATCCGACAATCGCCCCTTTGACAACCACCGTGAACCTATGTTATAGTGTTTCCATTGTTCAAATATTTTAGGAGGCTCGACAACATGGCTGCAATTGGAATCAACATAACCAACCGTCTGCTCGCGCCTGCCTGTTACCACACTTAACGGTCATCTCCGTTTCGATAACCCGCTAACAGCCACAGGTAAAATGAATAGACGGCAGCCCACTCCGGGGTGCTTGTTTTTGTTTGCCTGCTGGTGATCCGTTTGATCCACCTCAGATAGACAAGCCGCTTTAGCACCGAAGCATATTCAGCACATGCTGTAGCCGCGCACAAACGCGAACAGCCAAAACCAAAACGCTAAATGCTATTTGTTATCTTGAAGGATACTAACCTTGAATCTGAAATTCGATATGAATACGGACAATGAATATAGTGACCTGTTTACGAATCGGCAGGATCGCCGCGCTCGCAAGCAGAAGGGCAACCATGCGCCCAAAAAATCACAGGCGGCCATCGTACAATCGTTAGCCCAGCCAGATGCCTTAGAAGGCGGCATGGCCTACAAAACGACCTATCAACCCTCGCGCCACGAATCGACGTGGCTCCTGCAATCGCTGACCGACTTTTACCGGCAGGAGTTCATCACTGACGTGCAAGCGATGGTACGCGGTGGTAAGGAAGCCAGTGTTTATCGCTGTGCCGCACGTCCCGGCCTCGGTGTAGATTTGCTGGCGGCCAAGGTTTATCGCCCGCGCCAATTCCGGCAGCTCCGCAACGACAAAATGTACCGTGAAGGCCGCGCAATCCTGACGGCGGATGGTAAAGAAGCCAAAGAAACCGATCACCGTTTAATGCGTGCTATCGGTAAGAAGAGCGACTTCGGTGTACAGGTGGAGCATACCTCGTGGTTGATGTACGAGTACAACACGCTCAAAACATTGTATGACGCGGGCGCAGCCGTACCGAAACCCTATGCGGTGGCTGAAAACGCGATCTTGATGGAGTATGTGGGCAACGAAGAAATGGCTGGCCCCACGCTCAGCACCGTCCGATTGGAGCAAAACGAAGCGCACGCCCTCTTTAAGGAGACCATGCGCAACGTCGAGTTGATGCTGGTACACGGCATGATACACGGCGATCTTTCGTCGTACAACATCCTCTATTGGGAAGGGAAAATCACGTTGATTGACTTCCCACAGGTGAGCAGCAGCTACGGCAACAGCCAATCTCACTTTATCTTGAAGCGCGATATTGAGCGTGTATGCGCTTATTTCGCGGGGCAGGGTGTCAAGGCCGCGCAAAATCCGGATGAGATTATGCGAGGCTTGTGGAAGCGGCATGTCGAGCAGGATGCCGAGTCACGGGCGGCGGATCTTTCACGCTTGGAAGCCCAACGCGAAGAAAACGAGTGGGACGATTGAAGATGAATTTACTCCCAGTGGGAGGTTGTATGGTCATCTATCCTGAAAAATGCGATGCGGGGAGGGGCGCACGAGCGCTCCTTTTCAAACTCTGGCGGCAGAAACCGTATAAGTACCGCACGATTTACTCTCATCACGTCGATAGTGGATGGGGTATATGGCGGGCGTTGATATAGAGGTGAGTAGGTCGATAGCTATCAGTCGTCAGTCTCCAGCTTTAAATACAAGAATTTGAAGTCCGGTATTCGTAGATGATAAGAATTGCAATTTGTGCAGAATTTGCAATACTTCCGCCGAAATGGCAGGCGGGACGCTCGGTCAATGCCGCCGAATTGACACTTTTGCACGGCGGGACGCTCGGCTGTTGCCGCCAGTGCAGCGGATGGCTCGGTTCAATCCGCCGCTGCATTTTTGAAGTGTCGTTACAGCGGATATAAGGGAGAGAACCGCCAAATAGTTGCAAGTTTCAAGTCGTAAGTTACAAGAGAAATGCAAATGCCATTTACCACAGAGGTAAGAGAATATACAAGTTTATTATAGAACAAATGGTCTTAAATTGCAAGGTATAATTTGGTTTGAAATTGGGAGAAAAAAGGTTCATGAGTTCTAGGCTTTGATAGAGCAAGTGTGACCTCCAAAACAAGCACCCATACAGTTCGGCGATATTCTCACAAAGTCGAAACTTACCGAAAAAGTAGTAGGGATCGCGGGCTTTTCATGGTATGGTGATGCTTATACAGCGTAATCCCATTCTTAATCCGCCTCCAATTAGCGCGGCAAAGCGTTAATTAACCGCTGCCCAAACTATACACAGTAGCAAAGCTAACTTCCGCTAACGTCTCATCTCTGTTTGTGAGGTTCGAGATCGTTTTGTGATCTTTAGTGATCGAGGATGGAAGATAATGACTACTTTGTTACAGCGTTTGCCCATGATCCCACATTTGACCGCATCCAACGGAAAAGCAGAATATCTGGCGTTGTATTATCAGGGCTGGGATCTGCTTGAAGCCGATGACAGCAGCGGGGAAATCCTGATTTGCAAGCCGTGTGCCGTAACCCTCGAACACACAAAGTCCAAACATCTGCTCATCTTATATGGTGAGGCGGCTGCCGCTTGGCGGCGAAACACTAGCGCATCGGTCTAACGACTGGACGCTCCAACTGCTCATTGAGCCAAAAAAATGAGATCGTAATTCGTGGAAACACAATTTGTTTGTGTACCCAATCATCAAGTTTTTTAGGCACCGAACGCATTTCATAAGGAGATTGTTTATGGCTAAAAAAGTGAATATTCTGCTGGCGGATGATCACGCGGTTGTCCGTAGGGGCGTGAAAACCATATTGGAGAGTCAAGCGCACTACGATGTTGTGGCTGAAGCTCAGAGCGGCGAAGAAGCGATTGAAAAAGCAAAAGAATTTCACCCCGATATCGCTATTTTGGATGTGCGTATGCCGGGAGTGTCCGGTATCGAAGCCTGTCGTCAGATTACAAAGTTGGTTCCGGATTGTAAAGTTATTATGCTGACGGCCTATGCCGAGGATGAACTGCTTTTCGCGTCCGTTAAGGCCGGAGCTTCTGGTTTCGTACTCAAATTGGTTGGTGCCAAAGAACTCATTTACGCTGTTGAACACGTCAGTCATGGTGAAGGGTTTATTGATTCGGCCATGATTGGTGACGTGTTTAAATCCTTACATCACGCGACCGATGCCCGACATGCGGCCTGTTTTTCTGCACTGACCTCACGCGAGATGGAAGTACTGGGTTTATTGAGTACAGGGATGACCAATCGTCAAATTGGCAGAAATCTTTATCTGGCGGAAGGCACAATCCGAAATTGTGTGAGTAGTGTGCTATCCAAACTTGTGGTTGCGAACCGGGCGGAGGCTGCGGCTTTTGCAATCCGCCACCAACTGAGCTTTCTGGCGACCGTGTCATAAAGATCGCGCGTTAACAGCGCTTGTTGAACGTCAACGCATAGCAGCCGCTTATTCAGTTGTTGATTCGGGTTTGGTTTCGTCCATAAACCATTTTGATCCCCAGCGGAAAATGGTGGCGACACTGGCTTCGGCATCGCGTCCGGCTTCGGTGAGGACATATTCCACACGTACAGGCGAGTCGGGAATGACGTGGCGCTCGACGAGTCCGTGTTCCTCAAGCTCCCGCAAGCGCTCGGTCAGCAGCCGGTCCGATATGCCATGTACGCTGGACAAGAGTTCGTTATAGCGATGTGGCTTTTGCAGCAGCATGTAAAAAATCACACCTGTCCAACGCCGCCCTAAGAGTTCGATGGCTTGCTGGAAGGCCATGCAGCGTGCCCATTCTTCGGGGCTGTGTTTGCCACAAGCGGCGGGATTGTCTGCGGCCATATGGGTGAATACCTCGTTTGAAAATCAACTTTGTCGCGAGAGACTAATGGCAATTGTCTGGTGCGCGGACGGCATGTATGCCGTCCCTACAGTTCTGCATATTTTGTAGGGACGCGATATATCGCGTCCGTCGAGTAGTTACCACTTTAATATATAAAAGACCACAGCCCTCAACCTGACTAGAAGACAAGTCTCTTTGAGGGACATGTCAGTTTATTCGGGACAATTATACCAAAATTCACCTACTTATGGTTGGTTGGCAACTTGACATTACCTGTAGATGGCTTACAATAGGTGTGTAGGCTACTAAAAGTAAGTAATGAGGTTATGATGATGACTGAAACGACAGGTACGGCGACCAGTGTATTTACACCAGCCGAATTGGCTTTTTTGAAAACGCAGCAGCTTTGTCGGATTGCGACGGCCAACGCCAAGGGGCAGCCGCATGTGACACCGGTGGCCTTCCACTTTAACGAAGATACCAACACGTTTGTGATCGGTGGGCATGGCGGCTTTGCCACCCGCAAAAAGTGGCAGGATGTGGGGCAAAATCCACAGGTGGCGATTGTGTTTGATGCGATATTATCCTACAGCCCGTGGAAGGTGGCAGGTATCGAAATTCGCGGCGAAGCCAAGCAGATGTCAACCGGCGGCGAGGTGCTGGGG
>JACDGI010000411.1:2933-7300 GCA_013821665.1 Anaerolineae bacterium | reverse complement strand
ACGTGAAGTCGCCGTCAAAGTCATTCTAGCTGAATATGCTAACCTGCCGGATTTTATCCGCCAGTTTGAAACTGAAGCGCATCTTGTTGCCCGTTTAGAACATCCGCACATAGTCCCGCTTTTCGACTATTGGCGCGATTCTGATGGT
The DNA here is from genome assembly GCA_013821665.1 of Anaerolineae bacterium. GTDB lineage: Bacteria > Chloroflexota > Anaerolineae > Aggregatilineales > Phototrophicaceae > CFX2. The sequence goes on along the minus strand of JACDGI010000411.1, from coordinate 7,152 downwards.
GCATATCTTGTGATGCGCTACCTTACTGGTGGCAGTATGAGAGATAAACTTAAGCGCGGTCGTTTTGATCCGCAAGAAGTTGGAAATTTAATCCAACAAATCGCTTCGGCGCTCACTTTAGCACACCGAGCCGGTGTGATTCACCGTGATCTTAAACCGGATAATATTCTGCTTGATAAGGAGAATAATGCTTATCTATCCGATTTTGGCATCGCTAAAGATTTGCTCGATACCGATTATTCAACAGATAATGGAGCACTAGTTGGATCACTCGCCTATCTATCCCCAGAACAATTACAGGGAGAAACAGCAACCCCGCAAAGTGATATTTACAGTTTAGGAATCACTCTCTTCGAGCTGTTAGCTGGTCATCATCCATTTAGTGATAAACCCATAAATGCATTAATTTCGTGCCATTTGCTTGAACCCATTCCTCTCATCGCAGAAGAATTCCCTGATTTACCTGTCGAGGTTGACATCGTTATTCAACAAGCCACAGCTAAAGTTCCAAGTGACCGATTTCATTCTGCATCAGCATTAGCTGAAGCCTTCAGCAGGGCTATCACAGGTCAGACCACACTCCATCTCAATAATCCTGATTTGAACATGTTAGCGAACCCCTATAAAGGCTTACGTACGTTTGAAGAAGCCGATACCAGGGATTTTTTTGGGCGCGAAACAATTATTAACAAAATTCTTGACTTAATGTCTGTAACCAATCCGCATTCAAATTTTCTAACCCTTATCGGACCAAGTGGTTCCGGAAAATCAAGTCTAGTAAATGCCGGTATCATACCTGCATTGCGCCAAGGTGCGGTAGAAGGATCAGACAAATGGTTCATCACACAAATGTATCCAGGCGCATATCCGTTTGAAGAATTTGAGGCAGTCCTGGCACGAATTAGTGTCAATCCATTGGATAATCTGATGCGTGTCCTTCAAGAAGATGAACGGGGATTGCTGCGTGCAGTCAAACATGTCCTTCCAGCGGATAACAGCGAATTATTATTGATTATCGACGGATTTGAGGAGATATTCACGCTGGTAGAAGATGAGTCAACTCGAATGCGCTTCTTGGATGCCTTGCTTGTGGCGATTCTGGCTCCGCACAGCCGCCTACGTGTTCTCATTTTGCTGCGGGCGGACTATATTGATGGACCGCTGCGTTACGCCGAATTTGGAAATCTTATTAATCAACGTTCAGAATTCATCCTACCGCTCTCGGCTGATGAACTTGAGCGCGCGATTATCGAGCCTGCCAAACGATCCGGATTACAACTTGAACATGGTTTAACAGCATCCATTATTCGCGATGTTGGCAAGCATCCGGGAGGTCTTCCCCTGCTTCAATATGCTTTGACCGAACTCTATGAAATGCGACGAGGACGATTACTCACACTTGAAGCCTATCGCGCAAGCGGCGGTGTCGCCGGGGCATTAGCACGACGAGCAGAACAGATCTTTCTCGGATTGGATGAAAAAGGTCAAAAAGCTACACTTCAATTATTTATGCGTTTGGTCTATATCAGTTCTGGCATCGAGGTTGCATTACCGGTGGTAACACGTACTGATTTAACCAGTGTGGGCGATTCGCAGACGATGGAAAGTGTCATTGCGCTCTTTGGTAAATATCGCTTACTGACTTTCGACCGTGACAAGAAAACTCGACTACCAACAGTTGAACTGGCACACGAGTCGCTAATTTCAGAATGGGAGCGTTTACAACGTTGGTTGGACGAAAGACGGGAGGACTTGTTACTCGAACGCTGGTTGATGAGTATAACGACAGAATGGTTGGCAGCTGGCAAAGACTCCAGTTATTTATCAACAGGCACCCGACTTGAACGGCTTGAATCATGGGTAAAATCTACTGATCTTGAATTGACCAACGATGAACAGGCTTTCATAAAAGCTAGTACTTATGAACAGGAACGCCAGAAAGATATAGACTATGAAAGATCCAACATAACTCAAGTGCTTTCACGTGAAGTGACCCAATCAATTCGTGATCTTCAAGGGGCCCGACGACATGCGACTCGGAGGCAACGACAGCTTTTTACCGTCTCAGGCATTGCAAGCATTATCATGGTTTTATTGATTAGCTTCGTACTTATTCAAAATCGAAACATAATGATATTAGAGCAGATAAGTGTTTCGCTCCAAAAAGCGCTTCTTGCGCGGGTTCTATCTGCTGAGGACCATCAGGACGATGCATTGAAGTTTGCTGTTGAGGCTGCCAATTCCCAAAATACTCCGACTGAAGCATTGTTGACACTAGAACAAATCGGATACTCTCCCGGAGTAAGGCACCTATTTGTGGACAAAGGTGATCCGCTGTACTCGGTAGCGGTCAGTGCCGATGCACATTATGCGATCGTTGGAACTGGACGTGATAATGTGGACAATAACAGCTTCGTCCCAAAGAATAACTTTGGGCTTGCACTCTGGGATTTGCAAAAGAATACACTTATCCAACATTTAGATGGTCATACTGAAAGTGTCTATGATGTAGCCTTCTCGAAAGATAATAAAACTATATATTCGGCATCAGCCGACAAGACCATTCGCCATTGGCAGATTGGAAATCCAGCAGAAAATAGGATTTTCGCCAATTTGGATAGCAGTGTGTTAAGTCTGGCGATAAGCAGTGACAGTCAGTCATTGGCGTCTGGTTCTGAGGATGGGTCATTAATACTTTGGAATACGACAACCGGTGACAAAATTTGTGCGACAAGTGGTAATAAATCTGAAATTTGGGATATTGCTTTTAGTCCGGATGGCAAAATCATCGCGACCGGATCCGGCGGTAAAAATGTAACTTCTGGTGAACTATCTGACGCTTCCATAACTCTGTGGGATAAATCAACTTGTCATAAAATACGTCAGTTTATAGGGCATACAAACGCTGTTCTTAGTGTGGCTTTTAGTCCTGATGGTTCAAAACTTGTTTCAAGTTCGGCTGACCATACTGCACAGATTTGGGATGTCAACACGGGTCAAGAACTTAATCATTTAATCGATCAGCTTGATCAAGTGACGGTGGCCCGCTTTAGCCCAGATGGAGAATATATCCTTACAGGATCTCTGGACAAGACAATGATCTTATGGGATGTTGCATCAGGGAGTCAAATTCACCGCTACATTAATCAATCTGGCGGCATCAATGACCTTGCGTTTGTATCCATCGACCAGTTTATATCAGCCTCTACATCAGGCAACTTAAGTGTGTGGGATATTGGAAATGCGCTGTTAAAGTCCCACTTTAAGCTGGGAGGTGGGCATACCACACAGCTTGACCCAACAGGAAGTTTCGCCTTATCCGGGATGCCAGATGGAACAATTTACGCATGGGATCCAAAAGATGGTTCGCTGATTGCCCACTACAAGAAAATAAAAGATGGTCTAGGTGCAGTAGATGCGCTGGCAATAGATCCATTGGGGCAATTTTTCGTATCGGCTCACAATAACTATGCAATGTTTAGCTGGAGTAAAACTGGAATCATCCAATATCAATTTATTGGCCACACCGGGCGTATTCGGGATATTGCAATTAGCCCTGACGATACAAAGCTGGTATCTGCTTCAGACGATGCAACGATTCGTTTATGGGATGTTCATAGTGGAAAACAACTTGGTAGTCAGAAAATACTAGGGGAAATTAACGCCTTAACATTTTCTCGTGATAGCAATTCCATTTTTTTTAGTAGCACAGGAATAAATGATCCAAAAGGCAACATCCTTTTTTCACGATGGGATATCGTCAACAACGCAATTTCAAACACTTATACTGAGCATAAGACTAACCTGATACACATTGCGATAAGTCGAGATGGAAAAACACTTGCCTTAGCTGCAAGCGATAACACCATCATTATCTGGGACATTGATTCTGGAAAAGCTATCAACACCCTTAAGGCTCTTGATAGTTCTATAACAGGTTTGATATTCAATCCCGAAACCAATCAACTAATAACTGGATCATCGGATCAGACGGTGCGAACTTGGAATTGGGAAACGGGTGAGGAACAAGTTCGCATTGACTACGGTGTGCCCATACTGAACCTTGATATTGATCCGAAGGGCAAGTACATTCTCATTGGTTCCACGCTACATGACGCAGTTGGTGAGTTACAACACTTAGACTCCCAAGATGTCATATCGTGGGTGAAACAAAATCGGCCATTGGCTTCAAAAATATTCGATATGCAGTGAGAAAAAG
>JACDGI010000411.1:0-2923 GCA_013821665.1 Anaerolineae bacterium | reverse complement strand
AAGAGGGTTGACTCCGTTAAAGAGAACCACCCTCTTTGAATGTTTGACTTTCAATGATTACGGATACTTCCGATTCATGAAACGGGCATAGGGGATGGTTTCGCGGATGTGCGGGAGGCCACAAATCCATGCGACGGTGCGCTCCAAACCGATGCCGAAGCCCGCGTGTGGCACGCTGCCGTAACGTCGTAAATCCAGATACCAAGCGTAAGCCTCACGACCCAAACCCATCTTCTTGACCTGCTTCTCGATCAAAGCCGAGTCGGAGATGCGTTCGCTGCCACCAGTAACTTCACCATAACCTTCCGGTGCGAGCAAATCAACACTGCGGCAGACTTCGGGGCGGCCCTCGACGGGCTGCATATAAAATGCCTTGAAGACCGAGGGGAAGTTGTAGACGAACACGGGCTTGTCGAACATTTCCGCAACGGCGGTTTCATGCGGGCTGCCGAAGTCGGTACCCCAATCAATGTGCAGAAGCTGCTTCTGTTCGGGATCGGTGGCTTCGTCCGAGAGTTTATTCAAACGTTCCACACATTCGTCATAGCTGATACGTGGGAATGGTGGCAGCACCCGTTCCAAGCTGGATGTGTCCCGTTCGAGGATTTTCAGTTCGGCCTGATGCTTGTCCAAGACGGTTTGCACAACATGGCTAATGAAGCGCTGCTCCATATCCATCAAATCTTCGAGGCTGAAGAAGGCCATTTCCGGCTCCAGCATCCAGAACTCCATCAGATGGCGACGCGTCTTGGATTTCTCAGCGCGGAAGGTCGGGCCGAAGCTGTAGACCTTACCGAAGGCTGCCATATTGGCTTCGTTGTAGAGCTGTCCGGTTTGTGCCAGATAAGCCTTTTCCTCGTAGTAATCCAACTCGAACAAGCTAGTTGAATCTTCACCCGCCGATGGCGTGATAATCGGTGTATCCACCAACATGTAGCCGTCGTTATCCAACCAATTACGCATGGCGCTGATGATCGTCGCACGGATGCGGATAATGGCCCATTGGCGGGACGAACGCAGCCACAAATGGCGATTGTCCATCAAGAACTCGACACCGTGATCCTTGGGTGTGATCGGATATTCATCGGCCATCTGGATCAATTCGAGTGTCTTGATGCCGACTTCAAAGCCGCCGGGGATACCGGGTGCGCGTTCATCTTTACGCACGCTGCCGGTGATAATGACTGACGATTCCTGCGTCAGCTTACCGGCGACTTCGAACTGCGATTCGTCCATATCTTTCTTGAAGGCCACGCACTGGGCAATGCCGGTGCCATCGCGCATCTGGATGAATTGCAGCTTACCCTTATCGGTGCGGTTATAAACCCAACCGCGTAAGGTGACCTCTTGCCCTTCGTATTGGGCGATATTCTGGATGCTAATGATTGTTGCCACTTGTTAATAATCCTTCTTTAAAACGGTTGCCCGTAGCACACGAAATCATCCCTCAATTGAAGCGACGATTATACCACGCCTCCGACTTGTGCATTTCGTCACAACTAGGTCAACTAATTTCGTAAAGGCTGACAAATCGTATTTTCTAATTGACTTGTTATAATTAACCGAAATTTCAACAGACCTGTACTCACCCTTAATGCACATCTAATACTATTTTTGTGTATTCCACCTTACGGTAATTATAAAGAACAAATCATAAGGGGCGCACTGCTGATGAAACCAACCACAAACCTCATCGACCTCCACTTCGCTTACCAAGATTTATACCGCCACTGGCACGCTGACTCGGAGCGTTATACCGGCGGTGATGCGCTGAATACTGCCCTTGATGAAGGTTGGAGCATCAATGATGTGGTTGGCTACCAAGAGATCAATCACATGGGTGCGCGGGGCACCGTCATTTATCACTTTGAGCTGACGCGTGGCAGTGACGAAGCGGTGACAATGCCCGTGGTCGGCAACCCTTATGTTGACCGTCTGGTGCTGTTGATGCAGTTCAAGCTCGTCCCGCTCGCCAAAGCCAGCTAAGCCCTCATCATCAGTGCGCGGGCGAATACTCCTGTTCGCGCTCAAGTTTCGGCGCACAATTCCCGAATTTGTGCTGCGATTGCCGCGTTCACTTCAAAGTTTGCTTCTAAAAATGTCAGGATGGCGAGTGCCGACTCGGTGCTATGGTCATAGCCTTGCACAAAGATCGGTAAATAGGCTGCCATGTTCGGAAAGCGCTGCTCAAAACGGCGTTCGAGGTTGTATTGATCCACCAAAGCGGGCTGTGCGCTTTCGATTTGGGCGGCAAGCTGCACAACATGATCAACCGCGTAACTCTGGATAAAACGGGCTGCCGATAACTTCTCGCCGCGCCGGTAGCGTCCCATGCCCACGTAGAGATTGGTGAGCGCCTCGCCTAAATGGAAGGCTGCCGTTTGTGGACTGGCTGGTGGTGTCTCACGCGGGTTGCAAATCGACTCATCAAAGTCTGTCATCTTCCATACGATACGTCCCGCGCTGAAGGGGATGTTCGCCATTTCTTGCGGCTCAAATACAGCGAACTCACAGAAGATGCCATCATCAAACAACATTTTGTAACCATCGACTGTGTTGCGAAAGGCGTAAGCGATGGGCTGCACATTGGATAACCAATCGAGATTATCGATGTAACGCGCCTTAAAGCCTGTCTGCACAATCGCGAAAAAGTCGAGGTCGGAATAGGCATCCAAACGGGCTGTTTCTGTGCCCACCGATCCCAAACCCAGCAGTGCCAGAGCGTTCTCGCTCGCCTGCAATGAAGCACCAATCGTGTTAAGTCTTTCTAACAATTCTTGTGGCGTTTTCATAAGTTTACCGTGATTGCTAGTTAATGTCGTTCATGCAGAACTCGTTAAAATGGGAGTTACCAGACAACCATCAAACGGAGAAGCGACATGAACGACAGCTATATTGTAACCAGTTATGTGGTAATTGATGA